>JADBYT010000028.1 GCA_020402865.1 Bacteroidota bacterium
CACATCCCCATACCGAGCCCGCTAGGCGCACATCTCCCACAGCGAGCGCAGCACACATCCCCATGCCGAGCCCGCGAGGCACACATCCCTCACAGCGAGCGCAGCACACATCCCCATGCCGAGCCCGCGAGGCACACATCCCCCACAGCGAGCGCAGCACACATCCCCATACCGAGCCCGCGAGGCACACATCCCCCAAAGCGAGCGCAGCACACATCCCCATACCGAGCCCGCGAGGCACACATCCCCATGCCGAGCCCGCGAGGCACACATCCCCATACCGATTCCCGTAAGGGCGCGACGCTCGCGCCCAGCCACAATGCCCAAACAAAAAGCAGCGAGTCACAGACTCGCCGCAGCACCCTCAAAAACGGATCGAAGATCCACAAAAAAAAATCACCACATCCAAAAATCACTTCAACCCAAACAAATCCCCCACCAACGGCACACGCTCCACGGTAAACCCTTCCGCAAATTCCACCCCCGCATCACGTCCGAACACACGCATCCGCGCTTCCACCACACTCAAAAAATCAGGCCGTGAAATAGGCGTGGAAGGTTCCTGCGAATTAGCGTCCCAGAACTGCGACTTAAACGCTTTTATCGCTTCAAACTTCTTCTCTACAAACGCCGAAACATCTACCACAAAATCGGGCTTGATGTAGCGGTCCTGAATGTAATGGTACACAGCCTCCGGCCGCCACGCCTCCTGCTCCTGCCCGTTGAGTTCGGTTTCAATTCTGCGCAAACCGCTGTAGAAACAAGCATCAGAAATAAGCTTGCTGGCGCGGCCGTGATCAGGATGGCGGTCGCTTATGGCGTTGGCAAGTACAATGCGCGGACGGTATTGCCTGATTTTTTGAATAAGCATGCGCACATGGCGCTCGTCGTTGGCAAAAAAGCCATCGGCCATGGTGAGCTGATCGCGGTACGCAACGCCAAGAATGATGGCCGAATTGGAGGCTTCAATGGTGCGTAGTTCCGCGCTGCCACGTGTACCTAATTCGCCAAGCGTAAGATCGAGTATGCCTACGTGGTGACCCATTGACACATGTTTGGCCAGCGTGCCGGCACAACTCAGTTCCACATCGTCGGGGTGAACGCCAATGGCGAGAATGTCTGTATTGCTCATTTGCGGTAAAGGTAGTGGATACGTGAGGAAATGTGCACGCAGTGATGCAAGTTTCCGGGTGTTTAATCAGGATACCGGAAACGAAGCAAACGTAGTCCGGCATTTTTATCTTCTGCCACCCATTCGTATTTGCCCATTTCGGCCGGAATAACCGCATTGCGTGAGGCAAATACATAATTGATTCTGAATTCCCTGAAGAAGCGCATGTACTCTTGCGGAGTAAGTTTGTCTTTTGGGGAAAGATCAGGGCTGTGACGTTTGGTGTAATTGTAGAGTAAACCCATTTTTACACCCGCCAGACATTGTGCTTCAAGTTGCGGTGTGCTTGCTGTTTTGCGATTCATTTCGCCCACGCCGATCAATTGGCAGTTTTGCAAGGCGGGAATTGTGCTTAACAAAGAAATGCTGAAATGCGGATAGCAGTGAAACGGATCCTGATAGGCTTCGGGCGACCAGATGAATCCTACAGCCTGCTCATACTCTACTCGGGGCGTGGCTGAGGTAATGAAGGTATCATCGGGTTTTCCGGCTAAAATCAGTTTTCTGTGCTGCGAAATGGTAGAAACCGTATTTACGCATCCGGCCAAAATGAGCGCAAAAATCACCAGCCTCACGGCAAACACAATCCGCGTAGTGGGCGAATCCATCACTACACCCATCCACACCGCAGCCGCCACCGCCAGAAAACCGCTGCACACCGACATCAGCTGCACCGAATTCAGTGCGGTGTTGAGCAAGCCCCAGGCGGCGGCACCCGCGCCCAGTGCTCCGCACGCAAATACCGCCGCCTGCATCGCATACGCGGGCAACTTACGGCGTTGCGGCCACACAGCCATGCCCACAGCCCCCACAAAGGGCAACAGGAAAGCCGCGGCAGCCACCAAACCGGCCGCAAAAATCTTCAGCATCATCGCCATACCGCTGCCCGCCCGAAAACTGTCCACATTCACCCCTTCGCGCGAAACTTCCGTGCCCGGCATCACCACATAAAACAGCACAACACCTGCCGGAATAAGCAGCGGCAGCAAATCGGCCCAAAAGTGCAGCGTAATAAACCGAAAACGCCGCAGCGAAAAATGATGCCACACCACACACAGCAGCCAGGCACCGCATACCGCCGGCAATGTGGTATAGGAAATCACCGCTATGCTGCACAGCCACACACCCGCCAGCCTGAAACGCCCGCTTTGCCGGTAACTCAGAAAAGCCGCCGCCGCCAGCAATGCCGGAAAACCAAACTTGGCCGTGTTGAAGCAAAACACCGAATGAAATACATAGTCGTATTGCCCCAACTGCGGCAGGCTACTGAGCGGCCAAAGCAACAACCACGAACTGCCAGCCACCAGTAATGCCAAACCATAATTGCGCAGCACAGGCAGCTTTGCTTCATTGCCTTTACAAATCAGTTCATACAACGCCTGCACCAGCAATACAGAAATGAGCGGCGTGGCAAACAGCAGCAATGCCCGCATGCCACCAGATAAATGCGCCGCCGAAGCCAGCCAGAGCTCGCCGTAGTGATAGGGCGATACACCTTTGTACGCATCGTCCAGACCGGCCAGAAAATGGTATTCGTTTTCCTGTCCCGTACGCGAAAGCGCGTCTGCAATGCGCGCATAAAAGGCATTGTCCGGGATAATGCTTTCGTAATCGAAAAGCAGGGCGGCTTTGGCGGCAAAGAGTATGCTCAGAATCAAAACCGGAAGCCAGTATTTGCGCAGCGCGCGAAACGCCTCGCGTAAATGCAGCTTAAAGTTTTGGGGGCGCATACTTCCCGAAACCAGCAACAGTGGCAGCAACAGCCACGTTACGGTTTTGCCGCCGGTTTGTAAAATGGCGTAACCAGCAATCCAAAGCAGCATGCCAAGTATAGCAGGTAATGCAAATGAAGGCATTTTAGCTGTTTGGCGTAGCGACAAAATGGCAATTCCTGTGCAATAAAAAAGATGCAGCGTAAGCCACAATAATAGTGTATTAAATGCTATTGAAGCGATAATCATGCTATCCCTTTTTTTGTCCGGCCGCCATCAGCGAAACACCCGCCGGCAGTTTCACCTTACCGCAAAGCAAAGCCGTTTCCGATTTGAAAATGCGGTAAAACAGTTTGCCACTCAAACCGCCGGTTTTGTAAGTGTCAAAATCCGACTGCAACGTGGCTTCTTGCTTTTTACCACGCAGTTTTTCAGTCAAACGCGAAAGCACGCGCACCGCAGCAACCGGCAAAAACAAAAACGCATTGAAATACGAGGCATAGTCTGCCTGCAGTCCGGCGGCGCTGAGGTGTTGCAGCAGCTGGCGGCGGCGGTAGCGGCGGTAGTGATGGTTCACCACATCGTGGCTGCTCCAGAGCAGTTGAAACGCGGGCACGGTAACGTGAAAATGCCCGCCGGGCTTAAGCACACGCTTAATTTCGCGCAGGGCCTGCACATCGTCTTCAATGTGCTCTATCACATCGTAGGCGCACACCAGATCAAAACTGGCATCGGCAAACGGGAGTGCGGTGAGTGAAGCCTGCACCACTCCGGGCAATACATTTTCGCGCAAAAATTCGCAGCAGTCCTGATCGTATTCAACCGAAGTGACGTCGCCAAACTCGTTAAGCATAAGCGATGTGGCGCCTGTGGCCACACCGGCGTTCAATATGCGCAGCGGCTTTCCGTCTTTGGCAAAATGACTGTTTACAAAGCTGCGCAAAATATGCAGCCGCGCCGTAAACCACCAGTGCTCACGCTCCAGCTGGTAATAGGCTTTGTAGTAGGCCTTATCCATTTTGCTGCTGCCTGTTTTTAATTACGTGGCGCACAATAAACAGCGGACGGTTTTTCACCTGAAAGAAAATGCGCAGAATATATTCGCCGATAATGCCAATGGCAATGAGCTGCACGCCGCCAAAGAGGATAATTACAAACAGCAGCGCCGAAAAGCCTTCGGGCACAGTATCGTACACTAATTTTTTGATGAGTGTAACGAGGAAGTAAATGACTGACGAGGAAATGGTGAGAATACCCAGTGTGGTAATGAACTTGATGGGATATTCGCTGAAATTGAAAATGCCGTTGAGTGCAAGGCCGATGAGTTTGCGCAGGGTGTATTTTGATTCGCCTGCCGTGCGGCCGGTGCGTTCGTAGGGAATACCGATCTGATTGAAGCCCACCCAGCTGCGCATGCCGCGAATGAAGCGGCTGGCTTCGGGCATCTGGTTCAGTTCATCGGCCACCTGCCGCGAAATGAGAGAAAAATCGCCCGAATCGAGCGGAATGTCGATGTAGGAAATTCGTTTCAGCAGTTTGTAAAACGTATTGTATGCGGTGCGTTTGAAGATGTTTTCCTTGCGTTTTTCGCGCACGGCATACACTACTTCGTAGCCGTTTTTCAGTGCTGCGTAAAACCGGCCCAGCAGTTCGGGCGGATCCTGCAAATCGCCGTCAATAATAAGCACGGCCTCCGTAGCGTCTATCTGCTTCAGTCCGGCCGTAAGCGCCAGCTGGTGCCCGAAATTGCGCGAAAGGAAAACTGCGTGAAAGCGTTCGTCGCTCATGGCCAATTGGCGCATCAGCAGCGGCGTGGCATCGCGGCTGCCATCATCCACCAGAATAGCCGTAATGCGCATCGGCTCGTTGTCCATGAGCGCGGTGAGCCGTTTTACGAGCTCCGGGAACGAGGCTTCTTCGTTGTACAATGGCACAACGATGTTTATTTGCGGGGGGGGCAGTTCGGTGGTCAAGCGTAAAACTGAATTGGGTCGCTACGAAAATAGGGAATTGCCTCCAAACAGTTAAGTGATACCGGTGATATAGATTTCCGGTGTGGAAACAGAAATGGCGGCCTTCTTATAATCCTTTATATTCCGCGTAAGCAGAACCTGTACTTTATTTTGTATGGCCGTGTTATATTGAATTGCGTCTTCAAAGTCTCGCACATCGCTGGCAATGGCAAGTTCAATTACTTTATCATCAACCGGCAACACATTCACAAGTGTTTTAAATCGTGCCAGAATCATGCGCGAATCACGGCGTTTGTATTGCGACTGCAAAATATAGTCGATATGCGAAAAGGTAAGCGACGATACATGAATACGCAGATTCCCTCTGTCGGCAAAAGTAAAAAGCCGCTCTGCGGCGGCATTGTGAGGCTGTCGTCCGGTAAGCAGATCTAAGCACACATCAGTATCTGCAAAAACTTCAATCATATTATTTGGAGTATTTGCGTTTCAAATGTTTTTTGTATGAAACCTTGTCGGCTTCCAATTGCTCGGCATTTACAACCCCCGATAAACTTTTTACAAGTGGCGAAACCTCATCAGGTTCAATACCCGCTGTAAGCCTGTCTAAATAGGTTTCAATAATAAAAGAAAGGCTAACACGCTCTTTATAAGCATATTGCTTTGCCTTTGCAATTACCGGCTCAGCCAGTTTAAGCGTGAGTTTTGTGTCTATGCTTTCCATCTTATTCCTCTTATACGTACAAATATACAAAAAATATACGTACACCCACATTCTTCCATAATTTTTACTCACACCATGTAACTTAGCAAAATGAAATATCTGCTTTACATACTTCTTCCGGCCATATTCACCTCCTGCACCCCAAAAACCGAAACACCTCCTCCGCCCCCGTTCGACCCGGTAAGCGTGCAACCCGTAATCGAACAACTTAACGCATCCACCACCAAAGGCATACAGGATAAAAACGCCGCCCTCATTGCCGCGCACTACGACAAAGCCGCCCGCCTCTGCCCCGATAACGACACCTACGTAAACGGCCAGACCGCCATCGAAAACTGGTGGAAAGAAAGCGTAGCCATGCTCAACAACATTACGTTCACCACCATTTCACTCGAAGGCACACGCGAGGTGCTTTACGAAACCGGCATGGCCACTACTACTATCAATATGAATGATTCAGTGTGGGTGCAGAACGACAAGTTTGTGCACGTGTGGCGCATGCAGCCCGACAGTGGTTACAAGCTGGTGGTGGATGTGTGGAATGGGATCGGGAAGTGAGAATTATGAAAACAATTCGAATAACAAACAGAAATATTATGAGGTATTTAAAAGCTCTTTTAAATACTTTGTATTGTTTATTTTTCCTAATTGGATGTAATAATTCCGGTAATGAGGTTTCTATACCCGGTATGAAAAAAATGTGCAACAACTGTAAAGATGGAATTGCACAATATGAAGATCTCTGTAACCCAATTTTGTCTGTGGAAGAACAGAGAAAAGACTTCTTTATAATCCGCAAAACGATAACAGAAATGCTGCCAGATCTGCTCCTTCGATTTTCTACCAATCGAGTGAATCAGCTTATGGACAGTATGAATAGTACATTTTCATCGCCACTTTCTACACTTGATTTCTACCGGAAAACGGCACCTTTTCTTGATCAGTTTGCGTGTTCACACACGAATTTTGAACTCAGTAGCACCTTAATTGATAGTCTGACCCGATGCGCAAATTTTATGCCTATCCCACTTTACTTCACACATCAGAATATTTTCTATAACGACAACTTTCAAAGTAACTGTACGGGTGGTAAAATACTTACAATTAATGGAGAAAAAATAGAGCGCCGAATTGAGAAATTGGATAAGTATATTTATACCGACCTCCCTGTTTCTGCGCAAAGATATTGTTTGAGAAACAAGCTGGCCTATTTAAATTATATCGCTTACAGTGACGAAAAAAATATCAGTTTACAATTATTTTCAGATAGTATAAGGCAATCCGGAACTTATTTTCGAAGCTTCAATACAATTTCAGATGGGGGGCTCCATCAGCTAAACTATCAAAACGACTGTGTTATTGATGATTCTCTTGGAGTAGCTAAACTTACACTTACTTCATTCGAACCTTATAATTATGTAAGTAATAACTTTGACAATTTTCTGGAAAACTCAATGGAACTTATCTGTCTTAAGCAAATAAAAAAATTGATTATTGACTTAAGAGATAATGCAGGAGGATATGACCATCATGAACTTAAACTACGATCTTTTTTCACTGCCGATAATGTTAATGTTGTAAAAAAAGAAAAAATACGTACTAAAAAAATTCCGCTATTCGAAATAGCTATCAGAACATTTCAATCGAATAATACTAACCTAAGCGAACTTAATTTAAAAGTAAATAGACAATTTATCCCAGCAAAAGACTGGGGTTATGAATGCATTACTGATTCAATTTTCAAAATGGCACCTCAAAAAAATCAATTTGAAGGAGAAATACTACTTCTGGTAAATGAAGGAACCGGATCAGCTGCATTGAGATTTGCATACTTCCTGCGCTCATTTACAAATTGTAAAATCGCCGGTCAATCACCTCCAAATCGTGCTACATTTTCCAATGGAGGCTATACTATTAAATATAAATTACCCCATAGCAAAATTATACTAAGCATACCTTATTACTATAGAGAGAACATCGGGAATACAGACTATACACTCCCGAACGGACAATTAAAAATTGACTATCAAATCTATTTTAGCAGAGATAACTTTGTGAATAGAGTTAATCCTTACGACACTTTTGCAGATACCTACTTCAAAAAATAACCAAACAAAAACCGCCTGAAAACAAACGTCTTCAGGCGGTTTTTCCTTCATCTGTTTCACCCTTACTTCTTCAACCAATTCACAATCTGATCACACATCGGGCTTTCCTGCGGGCCCACATGGCCTAAGTATTTCCCGTTTTCATCAATCATAAACTTCTGGAAATTCCATTTAACCGGCGCATCTTCCACACCATTCTGTGCTTTCTCGGTGAGCCAGTGGTAAATGGGGTGCATGGTTTCGCCTTTTACGTCAATCTTTTCCATCATCTGAAACGTTACGCCGTAGTTTTTCTGGCAAAAGGTCTGGATTTCGGCATTGGTGCCGGGCTCCTGGTGCATGAAATTGTTGGCAGGAAAGCCCACAATCATAAACTTGCCGTCTTTGCCATAGGTATCGTAAAGTTCCTGCAGTTGTTTGTATTGCGGGGTGAGTCCGCACTCCGAGGCGGTGTTTACAATTAATACTTTTTTGCCTTTCAGCGTGCTGAAGTCGAACGGCTTACCGTCGATGCTGTTGGCTTTGAAATCGTACAATGATTTTGTGGCAGTTTGTGGTGTTTGCATGGCGTAGGCTGTAACGGCTAAGGCCGCGATAACGAGAATGTGTTTCATTTCCGGATGTTTTTCCTGTTTACAAACATACGTAAAGCGGAAATGTTCGGATGTGTGGCTGCGAATTCGTGTTAACTTTGCGGCCTATGGTGCTGGCACAAACCCTGAGCCTTTTTCGTCGCGAGCTGCTTACCGAGCAGCGCCGCAAGTATGCGTTTTTCGGGGTGCTGCTGTATGTGGTGGCTACGGTGTTTGTGAGCCGCTACAGCTTTCGCGTGGTGCGCGATGTGCCTACGTGGAATGCGCTGTTCTGGATTATTCTGCTTTTTGCCTCGGTAATTGCGGTGGCGCGGAGTTTTGCGCAGGAAAGCAGCGGACGCATGCTCTACCTCTACACCCTGGCCGATCCGCGTGCCGTGCTGTTTGCCAAACTGCTTTATAACTCGCTTTTAATGGTGGTGCTGGGGCTTACCGGGCTGGCCGTGTTTGGCATTGTGGTAAACTATCCGGTGGCCGATACGCCGCAGTTTCTGCTCACGCTGGTGCTGGGCTGTACGGGGCTGGCGGGCACGTTTACGCTCATTTCGGCCATTGCGTCAAAAGCGGGCAACAACTTTGCGCTTATGTCGGTGCTGGGCTTTCCGGTGGTGCTGCCTATGCTGCTGGCCATTATCCGCGCTTCGAAAATGGCGGCCGATGGGACGGGCTGGGATGGCGCAGCCATGTATCTGGGGATAATAATCGCGTTAAACGTGATCGTTGTCACGCTTTCCGGCCTGTTATTTCCGTACCTTTGGCGCGATTAAAAAAGGCAACTGTATTTATGAAACTATCCTGGTGGAAATGGGCTTGTGTTGTGCTGCTGATCTACACCTTTGTCGCCGGCCTGCTTGTGCCGATGGCGCCGGGCATTCTCCGCGTTTCGCCCGATAACCTTTCCACCGCCGCAGCGCCGTTTACGGTAAAAATTACCGGCTACAACACCCGCTTTGCTTCCAACCAGCAAAGCCTTCAGGCCTGGCTGCTCAACGATACAACGAAGGTGGCCGCCACCACCGCCAAAGCCCTCAGCGAAACAGAAGCCGAACTTACCTTCCCTGCCCTCGCCCCGCTCAAAAACCCGCTTTTTGATCTTTTCATAAACGATGATGCCGACGGCACAATGGTAATGGCCAGCGCCATAGCCACATCCGACAGCGTTTCGGCCATAAGCCCCGTTAGCCGGATTAAGGTTAAAAACGTGGATGAAGATTACTTCGCTTTCCCTTTCCAGCACATCCTTTACGAATCCATCCGCAACCTGTTTTTCCACGTACCCATGTGGTTTGCCATGATTGCGTTAATGGCTTGGGCCGTGTTTAACAACATCCGCTACCTGCGCGGCGGGCAGCTGAAGCATGATATGATGGCCGCCGAAGCCGTAAACGCAGGTCTTTTGTTTGGCGTACTCGGCTTGCTTACCGGTTCGCTCTGGGCGCGAGCTACATGGGGCAGCTGGTGGGTGGATGATATTAAACTTAACGGCACCGCCATAACCATGCTGGCCTACATGGCTTACGTGGTGCTGCGCGGCGCGGTTGACGATGAACAGAAGCGCGCACGCATATCGGCCGTGTACAGCATTTTTGCGTTTGTAATGATGCTCGTGCTTATTGGCGTGCTGCCCCGGCTTAGTGGCAACGACTCGCTGCATCCCGGCAACGGCGGCAACCCCGCTTTCGGACAGTATGATCTCGACAGCCATTTGCGCGCTGTGTTTTATGCTGCCTGTATGGGCTGGATTTTACTCGGCTTCTGGGTTTATACGATCCGTTTCCGCATCCGTTTACTTTCCGAAAAAATACATCACGCATAAACATGCGCAAAATGATAAAACGCTTTTTACTTTTTCTCGCTCCGGCATTGTTAACGGCTCACACAGCCACTGCACAAAATGCCGATCAGCAAATTGCCCGATCGCTGCAGGAAAATGGATCGTTTAACGTCGTGCTGGTTTGTATTGGCATTGTGCTTATCGGCCTGCTCATTGCCATTATCCGCCTCGACCGCAAAGTATCAAAACTCGAAAAAGAACAACAAGCCAGGCAGTCATGAAAAAGACGCACATCATAAGCATTATTATTATTGCAGCCGCCATTGTATTTCTGGTGAGCATGCTCAGCAACTCAAGCACCTACGCCGATTTTAATGAGGCCGCAAAACTTGGCCCCGATGAAGACGTACACGTAGCCGGCCAATTAGTGCGCACAAAGCCTATGGAATACAACCCGCAGGTTGATCCCAACCGCTTTGTGTTTTATATGACAGACCGCAACAACGTGGAGCGCAAAGTGGTGCTGCTCAAATCAAAACCGCAGGACTTTGAGCGCACACCGCAGGTAGTAGCCATTGGTTCCATGAAAGGCAATGAATTTGTGGCCAAGGATGTATTGATGAAATGCCCGTCGAAATACAACGACGGTAAAGGCGAAATGGCCAATAAATAAGCAGCACAAGGAATATGGAGTACATCGGCGAGCAGCCATTGTGGGGAATTGTAGGGCACTGCAGCGTGGTGCTGGCTTTTGTAACGGCTCTCTTTTCGGCAATTGTAAACTTCCTGCGCACACGCGATAAGCTGGGCGAGGACAACTGGCGGAAACCGGCACGTATTATCTATTACACCCATTTCATCGCCGTAGCCAGCATTTTCTTTACGCTGCTGCTTATGATCTGGAACCACCGTTTCGAGTATCAGTATGTATGGCAGCACTCCAAGCGCGACATGGCCATGAACTATATCCTGGCCTGCCTCTGGGAAGGACAGGAAGGCAGCACGCTGCTCTGGCTTTTGTGGCATGCGGTAATCGGACTTATACTGATACGTACAGCCAGAGAATGGGAAGCGCCTGTAATTACAGTGGTTTCGCTGGTGCAGGTTTTCTTAGCCATGATGCTGCTGGGCTGGTATTTTGGCGATGTACATGTGGGCAGCAGTCCGTTTACACTCATCCGCGAGCGCGAAGAAAACATTGGATTGCCGTGGACCTTCAAAGCCGATTACCTCACTACCATTCCCGCATTTGCCGACGGGCGCGGACTTAATCCGCTGCTGCAGAATTACTGGATGACCATTCACCCGCCCACGCTGTTTCTGGGTTTTGCGCTGGTAACCGTTCCTTTTGCGTTTGCCCTGAGTGCGCTCTGGCTCAAGCGCTGGAACGACTGGCAGCGCCCTGCCCTGCCCTGGGCCTTTACCGGTGTGGGCATTCTGGGAATCGGCATTCTTATGGGCGGTGCGTGGGCGTATGAATCGCTGAGCTTTGGCGGTTTCTGGGCGTGGGATCCGGTTGAAAATGCGTCGCTCGTGCCCTGGCTAACGTTGGTAGGCGCCGCGCACGTAATGCTCATTTACCGCATCAAAGGACAATCGCTGTTTACCACACTTTTCCTCAGCATTATTTCCTTTTTGCTCATTGTGTATTCCACCTTCCTCACCAAAAGCGGCGTACTTTCCGAAACATCGGTACATGCGTTTACCGAAGACGGACTGAATCACGAATTGGTGTGGTTTATGTCGTTTTTCCTCTGGCTCTCAGTCTTGCTGTTTTTGCCAAACCGTATTTCACGAATGATTTATTCGGGCGCAGCGGTGATGTTCGGGGTGTTGTTTGCAATGAATATGATTGCGCCGGCCATGCTGGTTTTTCTGATTATTTCGCTGGCCGGTCTTATTTACGGCTACCGCAAGCAGTTTAAGCAACCGGGCGAGGAAGAAGAACTCTGGTCGCGCGAGTTCTGGATGTTTATCGGGTCGCTGCTGCTTACGTTTGTGGCAGTTATTGTAATTGTGTACACTTCATCGCCGGTAATTAACCGCTTCCTGCGCATCGGGCCTGTGCACGATATGTTTCACTGGCTGTATGATCTGGCGCCCGGCAACGGTATGCTCAAACAGCTTGCCGAGGCTAAAATGGCGCCGGGCAACGATGTGGTGGATTTTTACAACCGGTGGACCATTCCGTTTACCGTGCTCATTGTGTTGCTGGTGGCAGTAACGCAATACTTCAAATACAAAAAAGATGAATTCGGGGTGTTTGCGAAAAAGATACGCCGCTCGTTCTTTATCAGCGCAGCCATTTCGCTGCCCCTGATGGTGTTTTTGTATTTCAATGCCGATTGGAGCGAGCCCGGTTTCGATCGCGGATACATGAGCATAATGAATGCGCTGCTGCTGTTTGCCTCGGTGTTTGCGGTGCTTTCGAACAGCGATTACTGGTACAAAATCCTGAAAGGCCGCATCAAAAGCGCAGGTGCTTCCATTGCGCACATCGGTTTTGGTTTGCTGCTGCTGGGCGCGCTTATTTCGACCTCAAAGAAAGACACCATTTCGCAGAACACATCGGATATTGATGTGCGCTCCATTGATCAGAGCGGCGACAATGCGGCCAATATTTTCCTGCGCCGTGGCGATGTAATGCCGATGGGCGATTACATGGTGCGCTACACCGGCCGCGAATACAAGCTGGTTGACGGCACGCCTTATGTGTATTTCAATGTGGATTACATGAAAAAGGATGCGGCAGGTCAGCTTGAAAACGCCTTTACCCTACGCCCGTTCATCCAGCTCAACGAGCGTATGGGCAATGCCGCCGAGCCCGATACGCGCCACTACCTGCACAAAGACATTTACACCTTTATCAAATTTGTGCCCATGACCTCGCTGCAGCCTCCCGGCAAAGACGAAAACAGCGATTACAGCACACCCAAAAACCACACCGTGGTGCCCGGCGATACCATTGCTGCCGACAACAGCATTGCCGTGCTCGATTCCATTTACTCGGTACGCAACAACAGCGAACTCAACCTTGCACAGTCCGAAGTAGCCATTGCCGCCCGCTTCCGCGTTACAGGCCGCTCCAATGCCGAGGGCGATCTGAAAACCACCACGCTAACCGGCTATTTCGTAGCCGACACCGCCACCGGCCGCACACGGCAAATTGATGCCCGCGATAATGACCTCGGCCTGAAACTCACATTCTACAAGGTAAATCCGCAAAACGGCCGCATTGATGTGTACGCCTCCGAGCAAAACAACGTAAAGCGCGATTTCATTGTAATGGAAGCCACCATTTTCCCGGCCATCAATATTCTGTGGATTGGCTGTCTGGTGATGTTTTTTGGAACGATGCTGGCCGTGCGCGAACGCTGGAAAACACTGCGTAAAAAGCCGGCAGACACATTGCCCGAAAACCAGGCCTGATTTACACAACCGTTAAATTCGCCGCTGTACGGAAGCGTACAACGCAGGACGTTGGTATGAATTAGCTTTGCTGCAGTAAACTACTGTTGCAAAATGCCCGGACAAATTTTCTTTTACACCGGCCTTGCCCTGCTTGCCGTGCACGAACTGGACGCCATGCGTTGCCGCGAATGGCGCATCTTCCCCGGCCTCTCGCTGCTGAGCGATAAAACCGGGCAGCTCATTTTTATTCTTGCACATGTGCCGCTGTTTGTATGGATTTTCATGCAACTTGGCAGCAGCAATCAGGCTGTATTTATGCAGCGTTTCAGCGTGTTTATGATTATTCACCTGGTTTTGCACGTGCTGTTTCTGATGCATAAAAACAATGCATTCAAAGATATACTTTCGTGGGCGATAATTATTGGAGCGGCGGTTTGCGGGAGTTTTTACCTTTTGCTGTGACAAACAATAGCGCCGCAAAGCAGTTGTGAAGTTCAATTACTTTCCACCTCCATACTCACTTTCCCTGTTTTCGCATCGAGCGTAATGTATAGTGTTTCAGGGCGCAGGAAGCGGTATTCGATGCGGAAGTATTGTTTGGTAATGATATATGTAACTTTTTCCGGGGACTCAATGAAAATAATCCCTTTTTCAAAGAGCGAATCCGTTTCGGTAGTTACAGACGAATGCCCTACACGTATATCAAAACAATAACCGGAACCCATTAATAAATGGAATGGCCTTCCGGCTGTATTGAAGGTATCGCCTCGAATAAACACCCCGGTAGTCCAGGTAATATGTTCGTCCCCAAAAGTTCCAATAAGTGTATCCGTTTTGCGGGCATTAATTACCCTGAATTTCACCACACCCCGTTCAAGATGATTTATGTGAATGGAGTCATCAATACCTTTCCAATACAGAAATGGAAGTTGATATGTTAGTGGCGAAAGTGAATCAAGCAATTTCTTTTGCTCAGGGGTGTAATTTACCGTTCCTGAGAACCCCAAATCGTCGCAACATTGATAAGGGAAAAAGAAATAACCGGAATCAGGCTGAAACCGTGTTAAAATCACCCGGTCGGGCCGGTCTTTATCTTTCACAACCACCGTATCAAATCGTGGCCAATGAACTGCGATCAGCTTCGCTGAATCGCCCGGGAGTAGAGCCACACCATTCACAAACCATTGCAGGTAATCATTAAACGGAAGGTGATCGAGTTCATCCTGCGGATTTTCGTCGAGGTAAAACCGAGCCGCTTGTTTTTGCGCTGACGCGCCCATTGCGCAAAACCAAAATAAAACTACTGCAAGATGAATGCGCGATGCCTGAAGCATGGGGTTAGAATTTCACCGAATATAAAAAACCGCACCATCCTGCACAAAAAGCCATGCAGAAATGGTGCGGCAAATTACATAACCGGCAAAGCGGACTTAGTAAGTCGCTTTCACAAACGCATCCAGTCCGGTGGCTTTGCGGCCGAGCAACTGTTCAAGCGTATCGCCTGCATTATCGAAATCGCCGTTTTTCATGGCGGCGGCAAAGCCGGTTGACATGACCACAACGTGATCGGGCAGGCCTGCGCCTTTGAGTACATTTTCAAACACATCGGCAGGCGCATCGGTGCAGGCAACTGTTTTGCCGCAGTGCGCACTCAGGCTGGCAGCCACATCGGCAATGCTGCAGGATGAAATTTGAACAGCCTCTAAATCCCGGTAAAGAAAATAGAATCCCCTGTTAATTCTATTCGCTGCGTAAACAAAACCCGTATAAAATCCGTTTTGAAACACTGATGAGCAGCATCCGGATTTACATAGTTGTTATCATTCTTTTTCAGTCTATCCCAACGCCTGTGAACGGGCAAAATGGAGTGTGGACCTGGATGAAGGGAACCACTGTACCCGATTTTCCCGGTAATTACGGAATACAAAATGTACCTTCTCCGGCTAATGAACCACCTGCATTGTATGAAGCTGCTGAATGGACAGACCTGAACGGGAACTTCTGGATTTTTGGCGGCATTCTGACGGGTAGCAGCGGCGGAGTCTATAATTCGGCACTGTGGCGTTTTGACCCGATAACGAACAACTGGACGTGGATGAAAGGCCCTTCGTCATTTTCAGCCACAAGTGTTTTTGGCACTCAGGGCGTGCCTTCTCCAGCCAATTATCCTTCGGGGAGAGGCTTTGGTGCTGTAAGCTGGACTGACCTTGCCGGCAATCTCTGGCTTTTTGGCGGATGCGGTCTTGACGGTAACGGTTCCGATACCTATCTCAATGAATTGTGGATGTATAACATTACCACCAAT
This sequence comes from Bacteroidota bacterium, assembly GCA_020402865.1. NCBI lineage: Bacteria > Pseudomonadati > Bacteroidota > Bacteroidota bacterium. The sequence goes on from JADBYT010000028.1 coordinate 15,769, forward strand.
GAATGGACTTGGATGGGCGGATCGCTTACGGGAAATTCACCGGGAAACTTTGGTACGCAAGGTGTACCTGCTCCTTCAAACTGGCCTCCCGGAAAGTGCGAAACATCGGTTTCCTGGGTTGATGGAAATGGGGATCTATGGACATATGGAGGACTATCTTTACCACCTGTAAATAGTTATGATGATGTCTGGCGCTACAACATCGCAACAAACACATGGACCTGGATGAGCGGTCAGACACCGAACCCGTCAATTTCGTTTACCCAGCCTAATTACGGCATACTTGGAGTTCCCTCGCCGGCAAATACACCGGGAACCCGTCAGGCATACGCGCACTGGCAAGACACTCAGGGCCGGTTCTGGATGTTTGGCGGTTATCCGGTTGCGGGAAGTCCGCTAAACAATACAGCTGATATGTGGATGTATGATCCAACAACCTTGCTCTGGACCTGGATGGCGGGAACGTCAACGACCTCATTTTCTCCCACTTTCACATCAACCTGTTTACCCGGAGGCGTTCCGGCAGGAACACTGGAAGACAGAGCGTGCTGGACAGATGCATGTGGAAGATTTTGGTCGATGTCAACCTCCGGGATCTCCGGCAATTATTCGCACCTCTGGTTTTTTGACCCAACCAACCTGCAATTTACCTGGGTAACGGGTACACTATCCAATTCGCCTCCGGCTGTTTACGGCACACAGGGTGTTCCGGCTCCTGCAAATTATCCGGACGGGATTTTAGGTTCAAACGGATTTGTATCGGCACAAGGCGATTTGTGGCTGTTTGGTGGTCTTTTACAATCTGGTGCAGGCTCAGGCACCAACTTGCTCTGGCGATATCAGCCGGATGCACAATGCTCCGGAGGCGGTATAATTGCAAATCTTACCGTAAATGCCGACAGTACAGGATGCGCTCCTTTTTCGATGCCATTTTCGGCTTCCGGTGCTAATGCGGGACTCGTTTTTGAATGGGACTTCGGTGATCCGGCTGTGAACTCAGATACAGCCACGGGCAGCAATCCGTTTTATGTATATACCACACCCGGGATTTATACGGTAACGCTGGTTACCTCAGTTACAGGATGTGCAGGTGCGGGAGACACCAGCACATTGCTTATTCAGGTGCTGCAACCTCCTGCAGTATCACTCGGCAACGATACCATTCTTTGTCCCGGTCAAACACTTACGCTTACTGCCGGAAACCCCGGAAACATTTACAGTTGGAACACCGGAGCTACTACTCAAACCATTTCCGTTGATCAAACCGCCCTGTATGCGGTAAGTGTGAATGCACAAGGCTGCATCGCAACCGACAGTATTTCGGTTACACTGCTTCCCGGCTCAGAATTGCCCGCTGCCGCTACGCTTTGCGGTTCATTAACTGGTCTTATTCTTGATGCCGGAAATTCAGGCACAGCTTACCTTTGGAACACTGGCGATACTTCCCGTGCCATTACAGTAAATGAGCCGGGCATATACAGCATAACGTTTACAACCGCAAACTGCATCATTACCGACAGCATTGAAGTAACCGGCAGCGTGGGCGAAGGAAATGTTTACATCCCCAACAGTTTTACCCCCAACGGCGACGGCTTAAACGACCGGTTCAGCGGTGTTGGTGAAGACTTTACCAGTTACCACCTCGTAATTTTTAACCGCTGGGGCGAGTTGATTTTTGAAACCCCTGACCCAGACGGCTGGGATGGAAATTATGCCGGACAGCGCGCCGAGAGTGATGTGTATGTATATCTGTTTTCTTACTCCAGCGCCTGCACAGGAGGGAAAGTAGTTGACCGCCGCGGAGCAGTGACGCTTATCCGGTAATTAGTTGTATTGAGAAAATAGCAGACAAACAAATCGGCCTGAACATTCATTCAGACCGATTTGCTTTGCCAGACTAATATGCAGTTTTCAGGAAATCGCTTACTGATTTAGGCGCTCTGCCCAGCAGCTGTTCAAGCGTATCGCCTGCATTATCGAAATCGCCGTTTTTCATGGCGGCGGCAAAGCCGGTTGACATGACCACGACGTGATCGGGCAGGCCTGCGCCTTTGAGTACATTTTCAAACACATCGGCAGGCGCATCGGTGTAGGCAACTGTTTTGCCGCTGTGCGCGCTCAGGCTGGCAGCCACATCGGCAAAGCTGTGGGCACGGCTGCCGGCCAGCGGATAGGCTTTGTTTTCGTGGCCGCTGCCGGTGAGTACATTGGCCGCCACCTCGGCCAGATCAAGCCGCGATACAAGTGCTGTTTTGCCTTCGCCCGCCGGGAAAAACACGCCGGTTTCAAACACCTTTTCGCCGAGGAACATGGGCAGCACTTCCATGTACAACCCGTGCTGCAAAAACGTGTACGTAAGTCCGCTGGCTTTGATGTACTCCTCGGTAGTAAAATGATCGGCCATGAGCCAGCCTATGGCCGAATTGCCTGCATTGTTCATGCTCACACTGGTGTAGAAAATGTGCTTCACACCGGCCTCTTTGGCCGCATCCACCACATTGCGCTGCTGCCCCGGACGATCGTTAAAATCGCTCGACGAAATGAACAGGAGTTTGTCCACACCCTGCATTGCTGCCAGCAGCGCAGCTTTATTGTGGTAATCGCCCTCGCGAATGCTTATGCCTTTGGCGTGGAGTGATGCGGCTTTGTGAGGATTGCGCACCAGCGCAGCAATTTCTGATGCGGGAATTCGGGTGAGCAGTTGATCAATTACAGCCTGGCCCAGATGGCCGGTGGCACCGGTTACAAGAATCATATTGCGTTTTTTAGTGATGAATAATTTTACAAAGGCAAAACTATTTACCTTTGCTATACAAAAGGAAGCATTATACATTAGTATAGTGCTATACAAAAGTATAGTATGAAAAAGCCGAAGCACCAACTCCCCTACTCGCTCGAACTTACGCAGCGCTGCACCGCTACATACATGCTTGCGCTTAACGATACGCTTAATGTGCTGCAGGGCAAATGGAAAGTGCCGGTTATGGGTGCGCTTTCTGTGGGTAAAAAACGGTTCAGCGAAATTGAACGCGAAATTCCCGGCATCAATCCACGCATGCTTTCCAAAGAACTCCGCGAGCTTGAAGTAAACGGCATGGTTAACCGCACGGTTTACGATTCGTTTCCCGTTACCATCGAATACTCGCTTACGCCTTCCGGTATTTCCTTTAAGCGTGTGCTGGATGTAATGGTAGAATGGGGCGTTGAACACCGCACGGCAGTACTGGCCCAAAACAGCCGCCGGAAAAAGTCGGCCGCGTAGCCGTATTGCTCAATTTCATTTTGCATCTTTAAGGCATGATCCGCTCTGTCATAGCCGTTATTCTGCCCTGCCTGTTTTCTTTCACGCTGTTTGCCCAGCCCGGCCCGCAGCCTCCGTTTACCATTGAGTTTGAAGCCGTGGCTACGCCGCAACCGTTGCCGGGGCTGCATTCGTTTGCCTTTGCAAAGGATGGTTCGCGCTGGTTGTTTGCGGGCGGACGTATAAACGGGCTGCACGGGTTTTCGACCAACGATAATTTCCCGGTGCAGTATGCCAATGGCAACCTCATTGTAATTGATACCGCCACCTGGCAGGTGTATCAAAGTCCGGTTTACCCGCTGGGCCTGCAAATGGCCGATCCGCTGCGAAGCACCAACATGCAGTTTACACAGCGCGGCAACTATTTGTACATGACCGGCGGCTTTGGCTGGGACAGTATTGCCAATGGCTACCGCACCTTTCCCACGCTTACTGCGCTGCGGGTTGACAGTGTAATTGACGCGGTAATCAACAGCACGCCGCTTGCGCCGCACATCCGCCAGCTTGTGGATACCAGTATGCGCGTATGCGGGGGCGAAATGGCTTTGCTGGGCAATGAATTTTACCTCTGCTTCGGTCACAATTTCAGCGGGCGTTATTCTGATCCGCCCACGCCCACATTTATACAACGTTACACCGAGCAGATTCGCCGCTTCGAAATTGTTGATAACGGCATTTCGCTGCAAATTGCCAATTACACGGCCTTTACAGACACGGCCCACTTTCACCGCCGCGACCTGAATCTCGGCCACATTATCAAACCAAACGGCAGCGAGGCGCTGATGGCGTTCAGCGGCGTATTCCAGAAAAACGTAAACCTGCCCTGGCCCGCGCCGGTTCTCATCGACAGCAGCGGCGGCACTTTGCAGGCCGGCTTTACGCAGTTGCTCAACAACTACACCTGCGGCATGGTGCCCGTGTTTGATTCGCTGCAGGGCGATATGTACACGGTGTTTATGGGTGGCATGGGCTGGTACACCTACAACGCCAGCAGCAATGCGTGGGACTATGATTCGCTGGTGCCGTTTGTGAGCGATATTGGCGTGGTTACACAGTATGCAAACGGGCAGCTGGCGCAAAGTGTATTGCCACTGCGCATGAACGGACTGCAAGGCTCCAATGCAAAGTTTATTGCCGCTGCGCCCGCCATGCAGTATGCAAACGATGTAATTAATCTGCGCCGTATGCCAGGGCGTGTGCTGGCCGGCTACCTGTATGGCGGCATACAGTCGCAACTGCCCAACCTCTCGCCCACTACCGTGGCGGTGGACACCGTGTACCGCGTGTGGATTACGCCCGATCAGTTGCTGCTGCAGGCCGGCGAACAGCATGCGGGCCTTGCGTTTATGCGTATTTTCCCGAATCCGGCCGCAGGCCAGGCCTGTGTGCGCATAAAAACCACGCAAACCGAGGTACTGCGCATTTCGCTGCTTGACATGCAGGGGAAAATGCTGCAGCAGCATCAGCTGGCCGCCTCAGCCGGATTGCAGCAGGATTTCTGGCTTTCCACCGCGCAGCTTTCGTCGGGTTTATATTTTGTGAAAGTTGAAACCGCCTCAGGTGTGCAGATGCAGCGGCTGGCGGTGCAGCAGTAATTTATCGTCAACAGAATAAAACCTGATTAACCGGTATTAATCTTTAGCAATGCGCAGCCCCGTTTTCCTTTTTTGCAATAAATTGCCCCGTAATGATGTCTGAGCATCCCCATAACTGTCTGAACTGCGGTCATACCCTTACGGGCCGCTATTGTATAAACTGCGGTCAGAAAGCCGATACACACCGCATTACGCCCAAACACTTTTTTATGCACGATGTGCTTCACGGTACGCTGCACATCGAAAAGGGATTGTTTTTCACGGTTATTCAGGTGCTCAGGCACCGCGGACAGACCGCGCTCGATTACATTTCGGGCAAACGCATCCGTTATTACAATGTATTTTACCTCTCGCTTATCCTGCTTAGTTTAAATATTGTAGCGGTGGTTTACAAACACCGCATTTTACCCGATACTGCGGTGAAATACTCGGGCGATGTGAGCACTGTATTTACGTTTGCTGCGGGAAATATGAAGTTTATTGTACTCACCTTCATTCCGTTTATGGCGCTTAATACATTTCTTCTGTTTCGCCGTAAAAAACACAATTACGCCGAACATGCAGTAGCCGCCGGATTTTGCATGGTGGCTGCTTTAACACTGGCACTCATTGCCAATCTTTTCCTGCTGCTTGGTAATTATTCGCTTTTCTCATACCTCGGCATTGGTTTTGGCTGGCTGGTTTTTCTTACACCCTTGTTTTTTTATGTACGCTATGCAGCCCCGCATTACCGCATATTCGGCTACAGCTGGCGCATACTGGTGTTTTATATACTGTTTATTGTTGAGGTATTAATGCTGATATTGCTGCTCTCCTACCTGTATACTGGCGAACTGAATATCAGCGGCGAAATCACGCTGTAATAACGCAAATAAACTTCATCCTGTTCCGGCTTTCAGCTTGCTCAGTGTCAATTGTGCAACTGACCAGTATCAGTGTGTATCCGTTTTAAGCTGCGGAAAGTTGCTCATCCCTGAACCAAGCTAAAAATTTAGAAAATTGCCCTGTTCTTGTGCAAATAAATAGCATAAGCCAGTGAACAGACAATTGATAAGGTTTTTATTACCTCTACTCACAGCTGTGATCACATTTCAGTTTGCTCAATGTGACAATAAAAAAAATAGTGAGTATGCAGAACAAGAGTTGAAATTGGCACTTAAAGATACTCTTCAGGATAGTCAATTTTATTTCACCGGTAAGGTCACTGATGAATCTTCAGCCATTAAAGCTGCTGAACCAATACTATTTAACATTTACGGAGAAAAGAATATCAAGCAACAACGTCCCTATCAGGTTTATAACACTCAAAAATATTGGGTAATCTGGGGTACACTTAACGAAGAATATTCTTTAGGTGGTGTGTTCCTGATTATTCTGAATGCTCAAAATAATCGTGTACTCCGTATTATTCACGGGAAATAAATAATGATTACCAATAAGTGAAAGCTGACTTTCTCAACAAAATTATTAAATGGTTGTTTTCGTTAGAAAACCCCACGCAACTCAACCGGGAGTTAAGAAATCGTCTTGACAACCAATTCGGTCATTTTAATTACTATTATCCAACCTACAGCGATGTAAAACATGAACACGCGATATGTTTCCTGCTCGATGATTATAACAACTATTTGGGAACAGATAAAACGATTGAAATTCTTCAGCGTCTCGGTGAAAGTACTGTACATGTTCTTAGTGCCTCAAGTGGCGATTATACAATCGACATTAATGAGGTGACAATTACAAATCATGATGATGTTTTTTGTGATGATCAGGCCACCTGGTTCATTTTTTGTTCACACGACAGGACAGTTACTGTGGGAGGAATAATATTGATTGAAAAAATTCAGCGGGAATGGACTGATTGGGAAAGTTACACACATCGGATTTAGTAAATTCGGCACTCTCCGAACATTTTATTGCCGATGCCCGCCCCACCACCTGATAAACATCAGTGTGTATTTGTCACATTCATACTAAACTTGCCGCTAAACACAACCCGCACAATCTGCATCTGCGCTTATGTGACCAAAGTAACTGTACGCGCAGAATTGCCGGTCTAATTTTGCATCAACAATACAAAAGGAGTGAATTATGAAAGTGGAACAGCTTTATACCGGATGCCTTGCACAGGGCGCATATTATATAGAAAGCAACGGCGAGGCCGCAATTATTGATCCGCTGCGCGAGGTGCAGCCTTATATTGACATGGCAGAGAAGCGTGGTGCGAAGATCAAATACATTTTCGAAACACATTTTCATGCCGATTTTGTGAGCGGCCATGTAGATCTGGCGCGTAAAACCGGTGCGGCTATTGTGTATGGACCTACCTCGCTTAAAACCGGTTTCGATGCCGTGATCGGATTCGACGGGCAGGTTTTTGAATTGGGCGATGTAACCATTAAGCTCATTCACACACCCGGCCATACCATGGAAAGCTGCTGCTTTTTGCTCAGCGACGAGCAGGGCAATGCACAGGCCATTTTTACCGGCGACACGCTGTTTATAGGCGATGTGGGGCGTCCTGATCTGGCGCAGCATGTAATTGCCGATCTTACGCAGGAAAAATTAGCCGCGCATCTTTATGAATCGCTGCAACACAAAATTCTGCCCCTGCCCGATCACCTGATTGTGTATCCGGCCCACGGCGCGGGCAGTGCCTGCGGCAAAAACATGAGCAAGGAAACCTCAGACACGCTGGGCAACCAGAAGAAAACCAACTATGCGCTGCGCCCCGGTTTAAGCAAGGAACAATTTATGGCCGAACTGCTCAACGGCCTTACACCGCCTCCCGGCTACTTTCCCAAAAACGTGCTCATGAACGTGCAGGGCTACGACAAGGTGGAAGATGTGCTGAGCCGGGGTACACAGGCGCTTTCGGCCGCAGCGTTTGAAGCAGCCGCCAACGAAGCCGGCGCCGTAATGCTCGACACGCGCGATGCCGCAGAATTTGCTGCCGCACACCTTCCAGACAGCATAAACATTGGCATTGGCGGCGATTTTGCCGTTTGGGCGGGTACACTCATCAGCGATATCAAACAACTTATTCTGCTTATCACTGCACCCGGCCGCGAGGAAGAAGCCGTAACACGCCTTGCCCGCGTAGGCTACGACCACGCCATTGGCTATTTGCAGGGAGGCATTGAAGCCTGGAAAAACGCTGGCAAGGAACTGGCACAAACAAAAAGCATAAGCGCCGAAGAATTTGCTGCCACTGTACAGAACAACCCGAATGCTGTTATTCTCGATGTGCGCAGAGCAAGCGAGTACAACTCCGAGCACATCATTGGTGCCGCCAATCTCCCGCTCAATTACATCAACGAACACCTGCACGAAGTAAACCGCCACGAAACCGTATATGTACACTGCGCCGGCGGCTACCGCTCCATGATCTTTGTATCGATTCTCGAAACACGCGGCTTTACCAATCTTGTAAATGTGGCCGGAGGTTTTGCCGCCATCAAAGCTACCGGCAAACTACCCGTAACCGAGTATGTGTGCCCCACTACCATGCTGTAATGAAAAAACTGTTTCTGAAATACCGCAAATCAATACTTGGCGCCTTGCTTGGGGCGGTTGGCGGATACGCCTACTACTATTTTGTAGGCTGCAGCAGCGGCTCCTGCGCCATTACATCAAAACCGCTCAACAGCACGCTTTATGGCGTACTTATGGGTGTATTGTTAGTCAATAGTTTCAATACAAAATCAGACCATGCATCAAACACCGAAAACAATAATTGATGTGCGCACGCCTGCCGAATTTATGGGTGGTCACGTGGCGGGAAGCATCAACATTCCGCTCAACGAACTTGACGAACGCGTGGAAGAAATACGCGCCATGCCGCAGCCCATTGTGCTTTGCTGTGCCAGCGGAGGCCGCAGCGGCAGTGCCACAGCCTTCCTCAGCCGCGAAGGTATTGACTGCTACAACGGCGGCAGCTGGCTCGATGTAAATGGCATGGACGTATGAAGAACCAGTTGATGAATTTAGTGTCAAAGCTCAGCCTCTTGCGTATTATGCGTTTCGGACTGGGCGTTTTTATGGGCATACAGGCTTTTCACGGACAGGATATTCTTGCAGGAATACTGAGTGCAGTTTTGCTTTGGCAGGCTTACAGTAACGCAGGCTGTGCGTGGGGCGCATGCAATGTGCGGGTGAATAATGCCGGAGGCAACCCTGAAATTGAAGCGGAAGAAGTGAAGGCGAAAAAGTAATCAGCGCATCAGCGTAACAAAGCCAGCCTTTTCTTCGGCATTTCCCAAACAATCGGTAGTACGCAAACGCCAGTAATACACACCCTCCTCAGCAGGCGAACCATTAAACGTTCCATCCCAGCCCTGCGCCGGATTGCTGCTGCGGAAGAGTGAATTGCCCCAGCGGCTGAATACCTCCATATCGAAACCGCTGGCCGCAGCATTGGTAAAGCCAAAAGCATCGTTTATGCCATCGCCGTTGGGTGTAAATACGTTAAGATTTTCAGCGCTGCCGCCTGTGCCGAAATCAACACGCACGGTATCGTTAACCACGCACGAGCCATTGGTTATGGTTACAGTATATACGCCTGCGGTGCTTACCTGAATAACTGAAGAAGTATCGCCGTTGTTCCAGTTGAATGAACTCCCTGGAGCCATTGGCGATTGCGGTGCTATTCCTGCGGGAGTAATACACGAAAAAATTTCCTGCGGATAGCTGCCCTGAAGCAATTGCGAAACAATAAGCGTATCGCTGTCGGTTAAGTTGCAAACGGTATCGTTTACAGTAAGCACATAACTGCCAGGCCCAGATACCACAATGCTTTGCGCATTACTGCCGGTTGACCATGAATAAGTATATTGCTGTGATGCCGGGGCATTCAGGGTAAGGTTTACAGCTCCCGCGCAAAACAAGGTATCGTTACCAAGCGATGCATTTAACGTTGCCCCATCGCTGTCGTCAATTAAATTAGGCAGCCCGAATGTGCCTGAGCCGAAGCTGAGCGTAACAGCGCCTGCCTGAAAACCGCAACCGGCGCCGGGCACATCCGGATTATTAATTACACTGAGCTGATTGGTTAAATCAACCATATAAATTTTATCATCAGGGCCAAGCTGCAATGCGCCGTAAATACTTGTTCCGCCTATTGGTGACGTAGCCACAATTTGCACCGACGCCTGAATGGCTGCTGATGAGCCTGCGGTAAGGTCATACTGCCTTACTTCGTTGGGTTGTGCCACAATGCCGGTAAAACCCACATACAACAAATTGCTGTTAGGCGAAAAAGACAATCCGTAAAAACTGTCGAATCCATTTTGTGTGTTCGAATTTAATGTGGCTATCGGATTTGATACAATACCTGTAGAAGCATCAAAATCAAATACCTCCGCAAAACCCGGTGTGCCATAAACGGACACAGCTACCTTACTTCTGTCGGGCGAAATTTTCAGGTGACCGATGGTCTCGTTAAACTGCCCCGAAGTGTTAAGGTGCGGTGTACCGACGTTTGAAACAACGGGCGGCAGCACGCCGTTTGCTGTAACCTGAAATGCCTGAAACTGATTATCGCCAAAGCTGTGAGTCAACACCCAGTAATCAGAACAGTTGTTGTGGCGGCAGGCGCTTAGTTTTTCTGTAGCCGGCGGAGCAAGCAACAGTACATTGGTAGTGGTTAAGCCGCCCAGTCCGCTGTTCAGCGCCATATCCACAATAGAATAATGCACACCCAGATTGGGTCCGCCGTATCCGCCCTGATCGGCTGTGAATACATAATACTCAGTGGCGCTTGCGGGCTTGGGAACAATTATTGCCGACTGTGTAGAAGAGCCGTTGCCAAGCAATACCACATTATTCGCATTCATAATCTGGTTATTCCGGTTCCACACCAGCGAGCCATCCGTATAAAACAACAGGTTTCCTGAGGCGTCACTTACCGAAGCACAACCTTCGTTGGTATTAATGGCGCTGCCGCTAATGGAAACCGGTGTACCAGAATTAAAACTCACCGCAGCCAGTGTGCCAAAATACCAGTTGTTGTTTTGCCCCTGCGCATTAACTATTTGCAAGCCACCGAGCCACTGAAAAACGGTAAAATAAAAAAGCAGTCGCATCATAATATTCTTGTGTAAGGTTAAAATACACGAAGAATACACTGAAAACGACTGCAATGTTTTGGCCGTTGCATTAATTCACACAACTGGCATTTAGCCGCCAATAAGTGGCTTGTATCCGTTTACTCGGCAATCACCATCGGTATGCTGTTTACCCCTTCGCGGGTAATTACAGTAACGAAATAGGTGCCCTGTAAAAGGCCGAGTGTCTGCGCCGAAATTTCGAGCTGCTGTTTGCCTGCGCCGGTGGCGTTTACCTGCATTTCAGCCACTTTACGGCCGGTAATGTCGGTAATAAATACCTCGGCCTGCTGTGCGGTTTGGGTAGTGAATGCCAGTGTGGTAATGCCTGCGTTAGGATTGGGAGTAAGTTGCAGGGTTTGGGTTTCGGGGGCAGTGGTTTCGGTAGCAAGCCCCTGCGGACAGATGCGGTAGATTTTGCCGTTGGTGGTATATCCGCCTTTCATGGCATAAATGCAGCCATCGCTGCCTTGCTTAATGGTGGTAAGGCCGCCGCTTTCTGAAACCACATCCATCCACTGCGTGCGGCTCACAAACGAATCGTAGGCAGGTGCATTGCCCAGCGTAATGTCGTAAATGCGGCCATAGTCGTTGTCGGCCACCAGCACGTGGTTATCGAATTCGGGCATTACCTGGCTGCTGTAGAACAAAATGCCGGTAAGCGCAGGCAGCGGCGAAAGCCAGTCTTCAATGGGCGCAGTAGCATTGGCGGCGGCACAAGGTGTAGATGTGCTGCTGTTTACAAAAAATCCTTCGCAATCAGCCCAGCCGTAAAATTTGCCGGGCGAAACCTGGTTCATTTCATCCGACGCATTCCAGCCGTTTTCGGAAGAATACATGGAATCATTCACCGGACTGAAGCAAAAATCGAACGGATTGCGGTGGCCGTAACTCCAGATCCAGTCGCAGTTGCCGGTAAGCGGATTGCCATCGTCGTAAAACGGATTGTTCATCGGTACAGTACCGTCTTTATTGATACGAAGATGTTTTCCGTACGGATTGGTGAGCTTATTGGCATAATTAAGCGTGGGATTGCCCTGCTGGTATGCCAGATCGCCGATAGTGAGAAAAAGATGCGTGGTATCGTTATGCATGAAATGAATGTTGCCGCCCACGTGGTTTCCCGCAATATTATTGGCTACATCCAGATCGAAAATAATGGCGGGATTTGTCCCCACATTATTTACTTCGGTAAAACGTACCACGCGGATACGCTCATCGCCATTGTAGCGATGATTATAGAACAGATACACATAATTGTTGGTGGTGAAATTCGGATCGAGCGTAATGCCCAGCAGGCCGCGCTCAAAATCGGCATTCACGGAATCGGAAAGGTCACAGAATGTGCCCAGCAGCACACCGCCAGCCGAATAGACTTCTACTTTTGCTGTTCCCGGACTTGCCGGTGTCTGGTTATCACCTTTGAGGGTGCAGAAGAAACGTCCGTCAGGTGTTATGTCGAACGCAACCGGATAGTCCATACCCTGAACCAGCGTAGTGGTGGTGTAGGTTTGAGCCGGTAGAATCAGGGAGAGGCCGGTTAGCAGGCCAAGGCTGAGTAAGATCTTTTTCATGCAGCGTGTTGTTAGAAGCTGCTCAAAGATAAACTGATTGGCAGAACCTCAAAAAAGATTCGGCAGGCAGCACGAAAATACTGTTGGCTGGCAAAAAGCTGAACTTACTCTCCGGTGCCGGTTTCTGCAGCCCCCTGCTTTTTAATAAACCCAAAAAGCACATGAATGCCGAGGTTAAGCTGAACCAGATTTCCATTCAGATCTGATTCAATATAGGCTTTATGCTGGTCGAGTTCAAGTTCGTAGGGATCGAAACCGAAGTTGGTAAACGTAACCCCCGTGTTAAGCCCGATGGCAAAATTACCTTCCGTGAAAAAATATACACCAAAACGCATTTCACCATAATTGTACGAATAGCTGTCCACTACCCCGGCCGGATCAGCCGCAAGTGCCGAATCGGTTTCATAAACCAGACCGGTAAAACGCGTAAAGGCGCGCCCGGCAGTTAACGATGCGCAGGCAATAGCTGTGCGCGAAAGCCGTTTGTCGTAGCCAAGCTGAAGGCCTACGCCATTGGTTTGCATATTGGTGTTGATGCCCTGAATTTTGTTATCAGGCGTGTTCCAGAGCGCATTCCGATAGGAAACGCCAAGCGAAAAACCTGAAAACAGTTCTACCGAAGTAGCAAACTGCAATTCATACACGCCCGTAAAACTCCGCCTGAAAGCCTTGTTACTCAATCCGTGCGGCACTGAGCCTTCAAGTCGCACATTCATCCGATACGGCAACTGCTGATCGGGCTTCTGGGCAGAAACAATCAGCGGCAGAAACAATAAACCACATAAAAAACGAAAAATCAGGTGCATAGGCTAGTCTCTCAAAAATACACTTTTAGGGATTACTAAATACAGATACGTATCGATATGACGGAACAAAAACAATAAAGTTGTGCGTTTAATCTGAATTTAAAATAAAAAAGCCGCCTCTGAAAAAGAAGCGGCTTTTGGTAGCGAGACCGAGGCTCGAACTCGGGACCTCAGCATTATGAGTGCTGCGCTCTAACCAACTGAGCTATCTCGCCCTGTCCGTAATTATTGAAAACGGAGCGCAAATGTAGTATTTTTCTTCTTCCGGTCAATTGACACGCATTTTTTTTAGCTTTTGTCTTTCTTTAACACTTTAATCCGCCCTCCCAAACTATTAATTCACAATAAATTAATTGTAGTTTTCGGGCTTGAGCCGAGTTATTAACAAGACAAGTAGATGAACAGAATGATGAGCGGGCTTGCGTGTAATAGTTTTTTTTCTACTTTTCCCCTCGATTTGTGAGTTAAGTATCCGTTTCACATTCATTCATGGCGAAAAAGACGACTAAAAAACCGGAAAAATCAACAGGTAAGCCCAATGCTAAGCCTGCCGCATCAAAAGCGAAAGCGGCTTCATCAAAAGATAAGGCAAAGGCTAAACCAACCCCGAAAGCTGCCCCGAAAAAAGCAACTCCTCCTGTAGCATCCAAATCTTCGGGCACAGGCAAAGTGTCTGGTAATAAGTCTAAACCCGTTTCCAAAGCACCGGCCAAGCCGGTTACAAAAACGGCAAAACCTGTGAATAAGCCCGCCGCGCCCGCTCCTAAAGCTGCGCCGGCCCCGAAAACGGCTCCCGCACCCAAATCAGCCAAAACCGAAAAACCAGCCGAAAAAGTCGCTAAAGCACCTCAGGCCAAGCCCGTTGCACCCAAGTCTGAAGGCAAACCTTCATCGAAAAAGGCAAAGAAAACCGAAGGTGATGAGGATGAACCCGTTCCGGAAATCATTCCCATTGAACAACTTCCTATCCTCCCCTCAGATATTCACTACAAACGCCCCAAAGGAAAAGTAGCTCCCGGCACCAAACGACTGGTAAAAACCGAGACCATCAACCCGCATATTATAAAAGACAAACCCATTGAACCCGAAAAAGCGGCCAAAAAGAAAGAACCCGCCGGTAAGTTTGAAATGGAGTTTATTCTGCATGCGCCCATCGGGCTTTTGTATGATTTTCTTACCACGCCTAGCGGACTGGCCGAATGGTTTGCCGACGACGTGGATCTGAAAAACGATATTTATACGTTCGACTGGGACGGAAGCAAGCAGCATGCAAAAATTGTGGCTGCCAAGCTCGATAATTTCATCCGCCTGCACTGGCTCGATAAGCCCGATGGCACTTATTTTGAGTTCCGTATCCTTGCCGATGAGCTTACAAACGAAATATCGCTCATGGTAACTGATTTTGGGGATGGTGATGATGATATCCGCACCTCTCGTCAGCTCTGGCAGGCCCAGATACAACGCCTCATCAAGTCGATGGGCACATACTAACCGCAGCTTAAGCCGCTTTATCAGTAACGAATGACAGCTTTGCGTGCGCTGCTGAAAGAACTACGCTTCTTCCTTCTTCCCTGGCTTGTTTTTCTGGCTGCCGGCCTTATTTTTTTAGTAATTGCCGGTAAGGCGGGTGCCCATCTTTTCATCAGCGGACACTGGTCGGATGCAGCCGACCACATTTTCAAATTCATGACCTGGTTTGGCGATGGGGTGGCCTATGTGATTTTTTGCCTGCTGCTTTTTGCCTGGCACCGGGGCACGGGGCTGATTACTTCGGTTTCCTGCATTGTGGCATCACTCATTACTCAGCTGCTCAAACAATTTGTGTTTGATGATGTGGTGAGGCCGATTACGTGGTTTCACCAGCAGGGAATGAATACGCTGATACGTGAAGTGCCGTTTGTTGAAAATGCTTATTTCAATTCATTCCCGTCAGGGCACACCACCGCAGCATTTGCCTTTTTCTGTTCGCTGAGCATACTTGCCCGCCGCCATCCGCTGCTTCAAACAGGCTTCTTTTTGCTGGCGGCCGGCGTAGGTTATTCGCGCATGTATTTGTCGCAGCATTTTCTGGCCGATGTGCTGGCCGGCTCATTTATTGGCACTGGTACTGCCGTGCTTGTGGTATATTTGGCACAGCGGTACATGAAGTTTAAAATTCCCACCCGCGCCGAGTTGTAATGCGTAATCTGCCCGTTATTTCACTGCTTATTGTGGCGCTTTCGCTGGCGCTGGTGGTGCCGTTTCTGGGGCACTCGCAATTGTTCGACTGGGATGAGATCAACTTTGCCGAGTGTGCCCGCGAAATGATAGTGACGGGTGATTATACCACCGTACAAATCAACTTTGAGCCGTTTTGGGAAAAGCCTCCGCTGTTTATCTGGATGCAGGTGCTGTGCATGAAAATGTTCGGCGTAAATGAATTTGCCGCACGTTTGCCCAATGCCATAGGCGGTATTGTTACACTGCTGGTGCTCTGGCGGCTGGGCCGCAGGCATTTCGACCGGCGCTTTGCCGCACTTTGGGTGCTGGCGTATGCCGGCTCGCTCCTGCCCCAGTTCTACTTCCACTCCGGCATTATCGATCCCTGGTTCAACCTGTTTATCTTTCTCAGTATTTACCAGTTTCTCGAATACACCAGCCGTTTTTCTGAAAGTGCTGCACATAAGCTTTGGGACCGCAACATCATGCTTTCGGCCTTGTTTATGGGGCTGGCGGTGCTTACCAAAGGGCCTGTGGCGTTGCTTGTTTTCGGACTTTGTTTTGTGGTTTACCGGCTCATCAACCGCCGCCGGATCATGAGCTGGCCGCACTTTATGGTATATGCCGGAATTACCGCGCTGGTGGCTGGATCATGGTTTGCTATGCTTGCGGTGCGCGGGGGCGGACATCTGGTACTGGAGTTTATTCTGTACCAGATTCGCCTGTTCAGCACCGAAGATGCGGGGCATGGCGGCAATTTCTTTTATCACTGGATTGTGCTGCTGGCAGGCTGCTTTCCGGCCTCAGGCTTTGCGGTGCAGGCTATGTTTAAACGCGCTGCCGATACGCCTTACGAGCGACACCAGCTGCGCTGGATGCGGATCATGTTCTGGGTAGTGCTCATTTTGTTTTCTATTGTAAAAACAAAAATTGTGCACTACAGTTCGCTCTGCTATTTTCCCCTTACCTGGCTGGCGGCCTACAGTCTTTACAAACTGCTTGGCGGCCAGTTTGCGCTGAAACGCTGGGTGCTGGTGCTGGTGGCGGTGCCGGGTCTGCTGCTGAGTGCGGCGCTGGCGGTATTGCCTTTTATCGACAAGTTTAAGGCCGCGCTGCTTGAATCGGGTTCGGTGCGCGATGCGTTTGCGACGGGCAATTTACAGGCCGACGGTGGCTGGACGGGTGTGGAGTTTCTGGCCGGGGTGTTGCTGTTTATCTGCCTTGTGGCTGCGCTGGTACTTATGCGCCGCCGTATGCAAACAGCGGTGTATCTGCTTTTTGGCAGTACGTTGCTGGTTACGGCTTTGGCGGCAGCTTTGTTTGCGCCCCGCGTCGAAAAATACTCGCAGGATGCGGCCGTGCAATTCTGGAAAAGCAAAGCCGGGCAGGATGTGTATGTAGAAACAATCGGCTATAAAAGCTTTGCCCATTACTTCTATGCACAAACAAAGCCTGCCGTAAAAAATAATCCGGCTTACCTGAAATGGCGAAACAGTGTGGAACGCCCGCTTCCCGCAGGCAAATCACGTTCTGAATTCGAAACCGAACTCCAGCGCGAATGGATGCTGAAAGGCGATATTGACCGGCCGGCATTTTTCGTGTGCAAAATTACCCGCGAAGAAGAAGTGAAAACCTATTACCCCTGGCTCATCAAAACCAACACCAAAAACGGTTTTGTATTCTGGATGCGCGATCCAGCCGTACCGGTTAAATAGTCTTGTACATTTCCGATTTCATCATTCCCCACTTGTTCAGCCGGTGTTTGAGCGATACGCCCAGACAACCAAAACCATATTTCAGGCTTCGGCGGAAATTAATGGAGGAGGCTTCCTCAAAATACTTGGTTGGACAGGTAATCTCGGCAATTTCATAACCTGCATACACCACCTGCGAAAGCATCTGGTTATCGAACACAAAATCGTCGGAATTGGCGTCGAGATTGAGTTTCTTCAGCACCTCGCCCGAAAAGGCACGGTAGCCGGTGTGGTATTCCGAAAGCTTCTGATTAATAAGTACGTTTTGCGCAAACGTGAGGCAGCGGTTAAAAATGTACTTATACATGGGCATTCCGCCGCGCAAAGCACCTTTGCCCAAAATACGCGAGCCAAGTACAACAGGATACACCTCATTGGCAATAAGATAAGCCATGGAGTGAATGAGCTTGGGCGTATATTGATAGTCGGGATGCAGCATAATAACAATGTCTGCACCCAATGAAACGGCTTTGTTGTAGCAGGTTTTCTGGTTGCCGCCGTAGCCACGGTTTTTTTCGTGACGGATGACATGATTGATGCCGATTTCGCGGGCCAGCTCTGAAGTCCGGTCTTTACTGGCATCATCCACAAGCACCACTTCATCCACAATATCAAACGGAATTTCGTCATACGTGCGGCGCAGGGTGAGTTCGGCATTATAGGCCGGGAGCACAATTACCAGTTTCTTACCTAAAATCATGGCGCAAAGATAATTTTGTTTGGCAAACCCGGAACCGCAACCGCCATCAAAAAAAAGCGCCGGTTTCTTAACGAAACCAGCGCCGGTATGATTTGCAGTGTAAATCAGAACTTGTATGCTAGACCCACACTCAGGTAAGAAATACCGTAACCGAGTTCACCCTGAAGGGCAAATTTTTCGGAAAGGAAATAACGTGCACCAAGGAAAGATGACCAGCCCACACTGCTGCCGTAGTTGTTTGATGAATAGTCAAAAGCGGGATCATTATCTTTATAGGTGTAGCCTACATTGTTAAAGCCAATCATAATACCACCATAAAGATCCCACTTTTCGAGGTTGAGGCCATCGAGTTCCTGTAAGTGCCAGGCAGCACGAACGCCAAAAATGGTGTAACGCCAGTTTTGCTCGTAATAAAAGCCGTTGGGATAGTTATAACGGTAACTGAAGCCTTTGTAACCAAGATAGCCTCCAAGGCTCAGCACACCAGGTCCGAGCTGGGCAATGCCACGCTCGTATTGCAGGTTAAAAGCCGGTGTTTGACGGGCTGAATTAAATCCCCAACTGCTGCCCACACCAACACCCAGGCTTACCACGTTTGTACCAACCTCGTAAGGAGATGCCTGAGCGTGAAGCAGGGTGCCCAAAGCAAGCATAAAAATTGTAACAACTGTTTTCATGGTTTTCTTTTGAATGACGCGAAAAACCTAATGTTTAGGCGCTTCCGCAGTGTTAATTTTGCCGCAAATGTAATCACACAAAGCAAGTAAACAAACAAATTTTAATGCTGCTGACAACAGTTTGTCAACAGCAAATAAAAGATGAATGCACTGAATGGATTCAGTAGCCTAAAGCGGCGTATTTTTGCAAAATGAATTTTAAGCTCATTTCTGAATACAAGCCCACCGGCGATCAGCCTGAAGCCATCAGGCAGCTTGCCGAAGGGATAAACAACGGTACTCCCTGCCAAACCCTGCTTGGTGTTACCGGCTCGGGCAAAACGTTTACCATTGCCAATGTAATTCAGCAGGTGCAGCGCCCCACGCTTATTCTCAGCCACAATAAAACACTGGCCGCCCAGCTTTACAGCGAATTCAGGTCTTTTTTCCCGGATAATGCGGTGGAATACTTCGTTTCCTATTACGACTATTACCAGCCCGAAGCCTACATTGCTTCTTCCGATACATACATTGAAAAAGACCTTTCCATAAACGAAGAAATTGAAAAGCTGCGCCTTTCTACCACCTCTGCCCTGCTCTCCGGACGCAGGGATGTAGTGGTGATTTCGTCGGTTTCCTGCATTTATGGTATTGGCAATCCCGATGAGTTCTCGCAAAACGTAATCAAAATAAAAAAAGGACAGACCATAAGCCGCAATAAATTTCTGCATCAGCTTGTGGGGTCCCTGTATTCACGCACGGAAGGCGATTTTTTCAGGGGAAACTTCAGGGTGAAGGGCGATACGGTGGATGTGTATCTGGCTTATGCCGATTATGCTGTACGTGTGTATTTCTGGGGCGATGAAATTGAGGAAATTGAATCGTTTGAAACTTCTACCGGACGGGTAATTGAGAAGTTTGAAGACATGAATATTTATCCTGCAAATATTTTTGTGACTTCGCAGGATACCATGAAAGGCGCAATCCGCAGCATTCAGGACGATCTGGTGAAGCAGGTGGAATACTTCAAATCAATAGGCAAAAACCTGGAAGCCAAGCGCCTCGAAGACCGCGTAACCTATGATATGGAAATGATGCGCGAACTGGGTTACTGTTCGGGAATCGAAAACTACTCGCGCTATTTCGACGGACGCGCAACCGGTTCCCGACCGTTTTGCCTGCTTGATTATTTCCCCGATGATTTCCTGATGGTAATTGACGAAAGCCATGTTACCGTTGGGCAGATACGCGCCATGTACGGCGGCGACCGCTCACGCAAGGAGGCGCTGGTGGAATTTGGTTTCCGCCTGCCGGCTGCCATGGATAACCGTCCGCTGAAATTTGATGAGTTTGAAACCATGATTCCGCAGCTTATCTGTGTAAGCGCCACTCCGGCGGAATATGAGCTTCAAAAATCGGAAGGCGTGGTGGTGGAACAGCTTATTCGCCCCACCGGTTTGCTGGATCCGATTATTGAAGTGCGGCCGAGCGATAAACAGGTGGACGATTTGCTGGATGAAATTGAAAAAGTGGTGGCGCGCGATGAGCGCGTACTGGTAACCACGCTTACCAAACGCATGGCCGAGGAATTGACCAAGTACTTCATCAACCTCGGCATTCGCAGCCGGTACATACACTCCGACGTGGATACGCTGGAACGGGTGGAAATTATGACCGACCTGCGCAAAGGCATGTTTGATGTGCTGGTAGGCATTAACCTGCTGCGCGAAGGACTTGATTTGCCCGAAGTATCGCTGGTGGCTATTATGGATGCCGACAAGGAAGGCTTTCTGCGCTCCGAACGCTCGCTGGTGCAAACCGTGGGGCGCGCGGCGCGTAACGTAAACGGCCGGGTAATTATGTATGCCGACAGAATTACCGACTCGATGCAAAAGACCATTGATGAAACCGAGCGTCGTCGTAAAAAGCAGATTGAATACAACTTTGAGCACGGCATTACGCCTACGCAAATTGTAAAAGACAAAGATTCGCTGGCCATGGTGCTCGAAAAAACGCGCGGTAAAAACGACAAACGCAAAGCGGCAGAAAAAGAAGGACCAAAACCGTATATCGAACCCGAAACCACTTCGACACTTGCCGCCGAGCCCGTGGTGCTTTACATGACCAACGAGCAGCTTGAAAAAGCCATTGGCAAAACACGCCGTGCCATGGAAACCGCCGCTAAGGAAATGGACTTTATGGAAGCCGCCCGCCTGCGCGATGAAATGTTTGCATTGGAACGGGCCCTGAAAGAACGTTCGCAGAAGTAACATCAAAATTATATTTATCTCTCACAAAGGCCGTTCGTAACGGCTTTTGTGCATTTACCACCTGATCTGTTTTCCTCGCAGGCGGAATTGTATCTTGCACATTCTTTCACCTGCTCACGGTTCCGATTATGAAACGTCTTTTTGCCTTGCTCTTGCTGACTGCAATTGTGTTGCCTTCTGCAGCTCAAAAAAACAATCAGCCCCCCGCCGCCCCCGAGCCCAAACCCACACCAGCCGCCGAACGCATGGCTGCGCTCGAAAAGCGGAAAGCAGCCGAACAACGCTCGCTGGTAAGCAACATTGCTTTTACCAACATAGGCCCCACCATTATGAGCGGCCGTGTGACTGATATAGATGCCGATCCGAACGACCCGACCCGCTTTTATGTGGCCTACGCCTCGGGCGGGGTGTTTTTTACCGGCAACAACGGCACCACGTTCTCGCCCGTGTTCGAGCAGGAAACCAGCATTACCATTGGCGATATTGCCGTGAACTGGAACAACGCGGCCAGACCCGAAATCTGGGTAGGCACCGGCGAAGCCAACTCCAGCCGCTCGTCATACGCCGGCACAGGCGTGTATGTGAGCCCCGACGGCGGTAAAACCTGGCAAAACCGTGGTCTGCACGAAACACACCACATCGGCAAAGTGCTTTTGCATCCCTCTCAAAACGGCACGGCCTGGGTGGCGGCTATCGGCCATTTATACTCACCCTCGGCCGAGCGCGGGGTGTATAAAACCACCGACGGCGGTAAAACCTGGAGCAAAGCACTTTACATCGACGAAAACACCGGCGTAATTGATCTTACCGCCGATCCGCAAAACCCCGATGTACTTTACGCCACGGCGTGGCACCGGGAGCGCCGGGCATGGAATTTTGTAGAAGCCGGAGCCGGCACCGCCATTTACAAAAGCACCGACGGCGGTAAAACATGGAACATCATCACCACCGCAGCTTCCGGTTTTCCGCAGGGCAACGACATCGGCCGCATCGGGTTGAGTATTTTCCACGGCAATACACAAATCATGTATGCCGTGGTGGATAACCAAACACTGAAGCCCGCTGCGCAGACCAGCAGTAAGCGCCTCTCGCCTGCCCGTTTCCGCACCATGAGCAACAGCGAGTTTCTGGCGCTCAACGATACTGAGCTCGAAACCTGGCTGCGCAGTAACGAATTTCCCGCACAGCACACCGCCGCCTCAATTAAAGCGCAGGTACAAAGCGGCACACTAAAACCCGTGGCCCTGGCCGACTTTGTGTCTGACGCCAATGCCGATCTTTTCAACCGCCCGATTACCGGCGCCCAGATTTACCGCAGCGACAATGGCGGACAAAGCTGGCAGCTCACCGGCAGCGACGAAAACCTGAAAGATCTTTTCTATACCTACGGCTATTACTTCGGCAAAATCTGGATTTCGCCGTTTGACGCCAACGAAATATGGGTGGCCGGCGTGCAACTCCTGCACAGCACCGATGGCGGGAAAACCTTTGCGCCCACCGACGGCGCCAACCAGCACGGCGACCATCACGCCTTATACATAAACCCCAAACGCCGCGGGCATTTAATCAACGGCAACGATGGCGGGGTAAATATTTCGTGGGACAATGGCCTGAGCTGGTTCAAAGCCAATACGCCCGCCGTGGGGCAGTTTTACGCCATAAATGTGGACATGGCTACGCCTTACAATGTATATGGCGGCCTGCAGGACAACGGTGTGTGGTACGGCCCTTCCAATTACGAAGCCAGTTTGAGCTGGTACGACTACGGGCAATATCCTTACCGGTTCATTTACGGAGGCGATGGCATGCAGGTAATGATAGACCCGCGCGACAATGTGACCGTGTACACCGGTTATCAGTTCGGGCATTATGGCCGGGTGAACCGCCTTACCGGCGAAACGGCAGAAGTGCGGCCCGAAAATGTGCTGGGCGAGCCGCCGCTGCGGTTCAACTGGCAGGCGCCCATCTGGCTTTCGGTGCATAACCCCGATATTTTATACATGGGTGCCCAGCGTTTGTTCCGCTCCATGAACAAAGGCGATGATTTCACCGCCATTTCCGGCGACCTCACACGCGGAGGCCGCACCGGCGATGTACCTTACGGCACTTTAAGCACCATACACGAATCGCCGGTGCAGTTTGGCCTGCTCTACACCGGCAGCGATGACGGGCTGGTACACGTATCAAAAAACGGCGGCGAAACCTGGACACGCATTTCCGATGCCCTGCCGCAACACCTGCGCGTAAACCGCGTAATTGCCTCGGCACATGTAAAAAGCCGGGTATATGTGGTGCTGAGTGGTTTCCAGTGGGATCATTTTGCGCCCTACGTATTTGTGTCGGAAGATTTTGGGGCTACATGGAAGCAAATTGCCACCGATTTGCCGCACGAACCGGTTAATGTAATTCGCGAAGATCCGGTAAACCCCGATCTGATTTTCATCGGCACAGACAACGGACTTTACTGCTCACTCAACCGTGGCCTCACCACCATGCGCATGAACGGCGGCCTGCCTGCCGTGGCCGTTCACGACATTGTGATTCACCCCCGCGAGCACGAAATTCTGATAGGTACACACGGGCGTTCTATTTACAAAGCATACATCGGAGACCTTCAACTTATTAATTCGGTGAAACTATCTAACTATAATACTATCAGCTATTTAAACCAAACCACAAACAGAAACGAAAATCAAACCTCGTTCTCCGAAATGACCATTAGCTGGGTAGCTCCGAAAGCCGGAACAGTAACCATACAATTATGTCCGGAAAACGACAACCTGATACTGCTGGAGGTAAAAGACACCTGTGAAGCCGGCCTGAACAGGAAAACCCTTTCTACCCGATTAGACACAGCGGAAGCAAACTCATTTCGGGAATGGTTAATACTGAAACAGGATCCGCGACGCATAAAATCAGGCCACGACGGAAAATCAAATTTGCCGGCCGGTCGCTACGAACTCATCTTCACCGATGAAAAAGGCGTCCGTTTTACACAAAAGGTTGATTTATAGCTTACCGCATCAACGATCCGCCCATCACACCTTTCGATGAACTCACACTATTAACCGACCTTTCATATTATTTTTTCGTTTTTTCGACCAAAAGGCTTGACAAAGCATATCCGCGGTTATAAATTTGTCTCATTCTTGCACCGCCCGGTGCAGGTACTAAGCAAAAAGCGATGCAGCTCGGGGTTACTGCATCGCTTTTGCTGTTTTTGTTCCCTTCGATAAACTCAGGGAACAAAAGCAAACTACGCTTTGCGGGGGCAACAAGCTCGGGGAATGAAAGCAAACTACGCTTTTAGCTTTTGACTTATACAAGCGCAGGGAACAAAAGCAAACTACGCTTTTCAGCTTTTGACTTATACAAGCTCAGGGAACAAAAGCAAACTACGCTTTGCGGGGGCGACAAGCTCGGGGAATGAAAGCTATGTTTTACTGTAAGCCTTTTTTAATATTTACCCGCTCATTTCAAATGAAGGACAACACACTGGGTATTTCCTTAACTAACGTACGCAATTAGCCGCCAGGCAAAAGCCGCTTGAAAACCAAACGCTTAGGCAATATGAAAAGCCCGTTAAAAAAGGAACAGCCTTTTTCAGCGGTGGCTACTTTACCAAGCAGGCAAGTTGAGTATATTTGCAACACATGAAATTTGTTAACCCGTATTTCCTTTTTGCGTTTGCGGCTTTAGCTATTCCGATTATTATTCACCTTTTCAATTTTCGGAAATTCCGCCGGGTTTACTTTACCAATGTGCGCTTTCTGCGCGAAGTACAGCTCGAAACACAGTCGAAATCGAAACTGAAACACCTGCTGGTGCTGGCCTGCCGCTTACTCGCGCTTTCTTTTCTGGTGCTGGCTTTTGCCCAGCCTTTTCTGCCCAAAGAAAATGTGAACCTGCGTGCCGGTCAGAAATTGGTAAGTATCTGGATCGACAATTCCTTCAGCATGGATGCCGTAAACAAAAGCGGCACCCTGCTTGACGAAGCAAAGAAAAATGCCCGCGATATTGCGCTTGCCTATACGCCAGCCGACAGGTTCCAGCTCCTCACCAACGATTTTGAAGGCCGCCACCAGCGTCTTGTTTCGCGCGATGAGTTTTTGCAGCTGCTTGACGAAGTAAAGACTTCGCCGGCTGTGCGGCAGCTTTCGGAAGTAGTAACCCGCCAGCAGGATGTGCTCATGGGCGTTGCCGGCATTGCCAGCGGAAACCGGCAGGCTTTTCTCGTTTCCGATTTCCAGAAAAGCATAAGCGATGTACCACGCATAAATGCCGATACCTCGCTGCGCGTGCGCCTGCTGCCTGTGGTGGCGCAAAACCGCAACAACGTGTATGTGGATTCAGTATGGTTTGATACGCCGGTGCGCCGCGCCGGACAAACCGAACAACTTCATGTGCGCCTGCGCAGCCGCAGCACGCAAGACATGGAAAACGTGCCCATGCGCCTGTATATCAACGGCGAAGCACGCACACCCTCAAGTTTCAGCATTGCGGCCGGCAGCACAAAAGACACGGTAATAGCCTTTACCGTGCGCGAAACCGGCCTGCAGCAGGGGCTTATTGAAATAAACGACTACCCGGTTACATTCGACGACCGGTTCTGGTTTTCGTTTGATGTGGCTGCCCGCATGCCCGTGCTGGCTATACACAACACACCCGAAGGCAGCGAACTGCAGAGCGAAGGCGCCGCATTTCTCGGCACACTCTTCGGCAGCGACTCCTCGTTTATTTACACCGCCGCCAGCGAAAAACAGCTCGATTACGGTTCGCTGCAAGCACAACGTTTCATCATCCTCAACTCGCTCAACACCATTTCCACCGGTCTGGCGGTTGAGCTGAAACGCTTTGTGGACAATGGCGGCAGCCTGTTTGCCTTTCCGGGTACCGATGCCGAGGTAGAAAGCTGGAACCAGCTGCTCACCAGCCTCGGTGCAAACACGCTGGGCGGCAAAGACACCGTGCGCACTGCGGTTGACCGCATCAATTACGCGCATCCGCTTTATCAGGGCGTATTTACCCGCACCGATCAGAACATTGATTTGCCCATGGTAAACGATCATTACCGCATTGGCAACGCCGTACGCACTACCCAGACCGAACTGCTGCGCCTGCGCACAGGCGAAGTGTTTTGCGCGGCTTCTTCCTCCGGTTCGGGCATGGTTTATCTTTGCGCGGTGCCGCTGAGCAGCGCGTGGAGCAACTTTCCGCGCCATGCCGTGTTTGTGCCCACACTCTATCAGGCCGCGTTGTTCAGTCAGGCCCGGCGCCCGCTGTTCTACACCATTGGCAGCAATGCCGTAATTGATCTGGGCGATGTAAAAGTGAGCGGCGATCAGGTTTTTCACCTCACCGAGAAATCGCGCAACTTCGATATTATTCCCTCGCACAGCGTGTTTCAGGGTCGCACACGACTTGATCTTCCGCCCCTGCGCGAATCGGGCAACTACCTTGTGATGCAGGGCACCACACAACTTACCGGCGCAGCATTCAACTTCAACCGCCTCGAATCAGACATGCAGCCCGCCGGCGAAGAACTGCTGACCGAAAGCATTGCCGCAGCCGGCCTCACCCACTTCTCGCTGCTGAAAGACGAAGGCAAAGGACTTACGCAAACACTCACCGAACGCGACTACGGCATCCGTCTCTGGAAAACCTGTATCTGGCTCGCGCTGGCGTTTTTGCTGGCCGAAGTGCTGCTGCTGCGTTTCTGGAATACATCGCCCAAACCTGTTTCGCCCACCACGGCAGGCACACAGCCTGTTTGAACATAATAACTATGCAAAGCCATCTCTTTCGCAAAGTAACCATTGTTGCGCCCGGCAGTAAACACCACCTGCAAACAGCTGATCTGCTCATCGAAAACGGACGCATTGCGCGCATTGCCGGAGCCATTGAACATGCCGGCGCCACTGTACACGAGGTAACCGGACTGCATGTATCGCCGGGCTGGATGGATTTGCAGGCACACCTCTGCGACCCCGGCTACGAACATCGCGAAACACTCGAAAGCGGCGCTGCAGCCGCTGCAGCCGGTGGTTTTACGGCTGCACTGGTAATGCCCGATACGCTGCCGGTTACGCAAACCAAAGCCGGTATTGAATATGTACTGCGCCGCTCGGCGCATTTTGCCACCGAACTGGTGCCCGCCGGCGCACTTTCGGTAAACCTCGAAGGCAAAGAGCTGGCCGAACTTTACGACATGCACCTGGCCGGCGCCAAAGCATTTTCCGACGGAAATCAGCCCGTTCATCATGCCGGATTGCTGGTGCGCGCACTCATGTATGCGCACAACTTTGGCGGCCGCATACATGTGCGCTGCGACGATAAATCCATTTCGGCAGGCGGGCAAATGCACGAAGGCGTAATGAGCACCTCGCTCGGCCTCAAAGGCATTCCGGCGCTGGCCGAAGAACTCATGGTGGCACGAAACATTTATTTAGCCGAGTATGCCGGTACGCCCGTGCATCTTATGGCGCTCAGCACCGCACGCAGCGTGCAGTTAGTGCGCGAAGTAAAAGCCAAAGGACTGCCGGTAACCGCCGCCGTGCATGCCGTAAACCTTTTCCTTACCGATGCCGCGCTGGCCGATTTCGATACAAACTACAAGGTAAATCCGCCCCTGCGCGGCGAGGAAGACCGCCAGGCCCTGCTTGCCGGCCTCGCCGACGGCACCATCGACTGCATCACCAGCGGCCACCTGCCCGAAGATGCCGAATCAAAAGTGGTGGAGTTTGATCTGGCGCATTTCGGCATGCTGGGCCTCGAAACAGCTTACGCACTGGCCGCTACAACAAACGCACTTTCAACCGGAAAGCTGGTGGAGTTGCTTTGCATTAACCCGCGCACCATTGCCGGATTGCCTGTGCCCGTTGTGGAAGAAGGTGCAGCAGCAAACCTTACCTTCTTCTGCCCCGCCAGCAACTGGACGTTTGATAAAACGCATATCCGCTCACTTTCGGCCAACACGCCGTTTACAGGCACGGCGTTTACGGGTAAGGTGTTTGGAGTGTACAACCGCAACATGTTTATTGGCGCATAAACCTGCAACGAATAAAGCACAAGAGGCTGTTCCCGATGAAAGGAACAGCCTCTTGTGTTATGGAAGGAACAGTGCTTATTCGTCGTCGCCTTCGCTCATGTTGTGAAACACCTCCTGCACGTCTTCGTCTTCTTCCAAACGCTCAATGAGTTTGTGGAAGAGTTCGAGGTTTTCGCCGGTGAGCGTGTCTTTCATGGTAGTGGGAATGCGGCTGAGTTTGGCTTCAAGTACTTCTACTTTTTGCGCTTCAAGGCCTTTCTGCATGGCGCCGAAATCGGCAAAGGCACAATAGACCATCGCATCGTTTTCGTCGCCGGGTTCAATGCTTTCGAGACCGGCGTCGATGAGTTCAAGTTCGAGCGATTCAATATCGTGGCCGGTGGTGTTGATACGGAAAATGCCTTTACGGTCGAAAAGAAAATCGAGCGAGCCCGACTTGCCCAATTCGCCGCCGCAGCGGTTCAGGTGCATGCGCACATTGGCTACGGTGCGGGTCGGATTGTCGGTAGCGGTTTCAATCACAATGGCCACACCGTTTGGACCGTAAGCCTCATACACCACTTCCTGGTAATCATCGCCGGCCGATTTGCCTGCCGCTTTCGCAATGGCGTTATCCACGCGGTCTTTGGGCATGTTTACCGCTTTGGCGTTTTGCATTACCAGGCGGAGACGGGCGTTTGTATTGGGATCGGGACCGCCGGCACGCACGGCAATGGCAATTTCTTTCCCGATTTTGGTAAACTGCTTCGCCATGGTGGCGTAGCGTTTAAACATTTTGTGTTTGCGTTTCTCGAAAATACGGCCCATAGTGGGTTTATTTTATGCGAATGAATGAAAGACAAATTTAGTAAAATCAAACTGTTGCCGCAGTATTGTTAAGATACAATACCTGTAAATCTATTTACAGCCTGTTGTTTTTCCATTACGGCATACTTTCTGATTCCCCAAATTCGGGCATACGGTGAAAAAATAGTTCTGAATTTATCGTGAATAAGCTGAATATCAGCCTCCTGATTGGGAGCGTGGATTACAGCATAAAACTCTAATTCATAATTTGCTATCGGAGCCGGTAAACAAGTTTCAAAATCGGCAGCCAATGCTCCTTGCTTTTGCACACAAAGCATTATTTGGAGTACATCAATAAACTTTTTAGTCAGATTGAATATTCGTTCGTTGATTTTACCCGAAATTGAACCGGGAGAAGAGAAGTCTTTTAATTCAAAAAGAAGCACCCGGCTGTTATTAGTATCAATCCAACCAGCATCCATTTCTTTAAAATAATTACCACTAAGTGTTTGATAGCCAAGGCAATTACCAAGTCTGAAACCGTTTGCATCAGGAAAAGTTAGCGTGGTTCCGCTTTCAGTAAGAAAAGCCATAATCAAGAGTTAAGATCGAGATCAAGTTGCTGATCGGCCATTTTTATGGCTTCTTCTGAGATTTCATTTTCAGGAATGGATGTTCTCAGGTCGTGTCTTTGTGAAACTATACCCGATTGCGACTGTCTTAGTTCATAGCATAATGAGTCAACCTCAAATTGCCTCGAAGACAGATGCAGTTGTTTGAGCATAAAATAGCTGTGTGTGGCCAGAAAAATTTGAACCCCGGCCTTCGACATAAGCATAAGCATATCGGCCAATTCCCTTATTGCACTTGGATGAAGAGCAGTTTCGGGTTCATCCATAAACAAAATTGAGTTTTGGCTCAATTGTCTGTTTCGGATGAGTACGTGAAGAATACCTATTTTTTTTATGCCTTCTGCGGTAAGTTGCATCGGGAATTGATTCCTGTTTTTCACAAACACAAAATCATCATCACTATCAGGTTCAATATGTCCTTCAAACAAATCTTCGAGTTTCGATTTTACATCTTTAAGTTCGAAAGTTGTTTTACCGGAAACAGGAGGCAACACCAATGAACGAATCAAATCAAGATATGTATCATCAAACCCGGTCATGTGCAAATTATCGCGCGTGGCGCGGATGGCTTTTAAAGCTGTCAGCACTTCTTTAGCCGGAACAAAAAGCACCTTGCATCTGGAGTCGAGTTCAGAAATTTTATCCTGACAATCGGTTATCGTGGTGGTGGTTGATTCGCCAAATGAAAAATGCAAACGGTCGCGGTAATTTGTCCATGGGTGCCTGAATTCAATATCGGTAATAAGTTTGTCTTTTACGGGCTTTCTAACTAATTCGCCAAGGCCTTTTTTGCCGGGCTGAAATGTATTTTGAAGTTTTTCGGCCAGAATTTTCTTCAGTACCGGATCGTTTGTGCGTGATTTGAGTGAAAACTCTTCCACACTTTTTGCCGAGGCATACAATAGTTTCAGCAAGCCGGTTTTCCCGGTATCATTTTTACCAATAAACACATTAATTCCCGAGAATTTTTCGCTTGAAAAATTCTCGTAATTCATAAAATTATTCAGGTTAACCGACTTAATCATATCGTTGATTATCAATTCAAAAATACGCAATTACTTCGGATAAGCCACACGCACATGGTAAATGCTGCGCAGCTTTTTCTTGAATATTTTTTTGATGGTGGAAATATCTTTCAGCGTAATGTCGCAATTACTAAACTGCTTCTGTTCCACCTGATGGTCGATAATATCTTCCACTAATTTATCAATACTCTCCACATCATATTGCGCCAGACTGCGTGATGAGGCTTCCGTGGCATCGGCCATCATGAGCACCGCTGTTTCTTTCGAATACGGCTCCGGGCCGGGATAGCGGAACAATTCTTCGTCAACCACCACATCGGGGTTGTTGCGCTTGTAAAGTGTAAGGAAATAGGCCGTGTTGGTGGTGCCGTGGTGTGTGCGGATGAAGTCGATAATGATATCGGGCAGTTTGGCGGCTTTTGCTTTTTCTATGCCACGGATCACGTGGTCGATAATGATTTGCGCGCTTTCTTCGAAACTCAGCTCGTTGTGCGGATTAACGCCCGTGGTCTGGTTCTCCATAAAATAAAGCGGCATGTCGGCCTTGCCAATGTCGTGATAAAGCGCACCGGTGCGCACCAGCAGCGTACTGCCGCCAATGCTGCGTATGGCAGATTCGGCCAGATTGGCTACCTGCAGCGAATGCTGAAACGTGCCCGGCGCGCGTTCGGCCAGTTCGCGCAGCAGCGGGTTGTTGGTGTCGGAAAGCTCCAGCAGCGTTACATCTGATACAAAGCCAAACAGTTTCTCGAACGTGAAAATGAGCGGATACGCCAGCAACACCAGCAGCGCACTGATGGTGTATTGCGTAAGCACGCGCCAGTCAACCAGCCGCAAATCGCTTTCGGTAATAAATTTGTAGCCGGTAAACAACGTAGCATACGCGCCCAGAATAATCACCACCGAAAAGAACAGCTGCGAACGGTTGCGCATGCTGGCAATGCTGAAAATAGCTACAATACCGCTCAGAATCTGAATCATGGCAAATTCGTACTGATCGCCGGGCAGCGTCATGCTGATGATAAAAATGGTGAGCAGGTGTACAAACAGCGCAATGCGCGTATCGAAAAACGCGCGCATCACTACGGGCAGAATGCAAAACGGCAGCGCCAGAATGGGAATGCCTTCAAACAGCACCGGCAGGTACGACATGCACACCGTGAGTACCACAAAAAGCAAAATAAACAGCAGCCAGGCATCGTTGGCCAGTACTTCGCGCCGGAACAGCCGAAGAAACTGAAACAGCACAAACAGGCAAAACGCCACCAGCAGCAATTGTCCGCCAATAAGCTGCAGGTAGCCGCTATCGCCCGCCCCGCGCGAATTGATGTTTTGTTGCAGCGAAAGCAGGCGCTGGTAAATGTTCTCATCCACAATTTCGCCACGATCCACCAGCAGCTCGTCGCGGCTTACGGCGCCGCGTGTGGAGGAAATATTGCTGAGCGACTGATTCAGAAAACGTTCTGTCAGTGCCTGATCGTAGCGCACACCGGCCACAATGAGCGAATCGGCCGGCAGGGCTGGAAACTGGCTTCTGAATTTTGCCCGTGCTGCCGTAAGCGGCACAAACTGCGCAACAGGCTGTTCTTCGGCCACGCTGCCGTTGATGAGCATTATGGCTTCTTCAGCACGCATTTGCTGCGGCCAGGCAATTACGCCTTTGCGGTAAACCGAATCGCAAAACGACTTTGCAGCAGTACCGGCCGCCAGTTTACGCGCCTGAGTCACGGCCACCGAATCGACACGAAAATACAGCTTGCGGCTGTTGCGCAACTCCTCGCGTTCCGTATCCAGCTCGGCCCCGCTTTTGCTGATGGCAAAATCAAACGGCGCCACCAGCTTGTCGTACGGCCACGGCTTGCCCTGCAGTTTGCTCAGGTCGTAGCGGAAACGCAGATTGTGCGGAAACAGGTACACAATAAGCGCCAGACTGATCAGAAACAGCACACCTTTAAACAGCAGCGAATGCCGGTTGCGGATGAAATGAAGAAAGCGTTTAAGCATGGCGTTGAGCCGGTGAAGATAGCAGGTTTTGAGGAGTAAACAGAAGATTCGGCGCTATTGTGCCTGCAGGTTGATTGTTCCGGTTTTTTTTGCCATCTTTCCTCTTTCCAAAACCCTGCAACATGCGCAATCGTTTCATTCTATACGCCTGCTTCTCGCTTTTTATTCTGATCAGCGGATGCAACTGCCGCGAAAAAGCCGGCTGCCTCAATCCTCAGGCCACAAACTACGATGCCACAGCCACCATAGCCGATAACTGCGCGTGCCGCTACGACGGGGTGATAAATGGCTGCGGCATACTTAATCCAACCACAATGGTTATTCCCCCCGTGCAGCAGGAAACCGAAGTATGGTGCTGGCTGGCCGTGGGCGAAATGATTTTCAGGTACTATGGCCTGCCCACCGTAAATCCGGGCGGCGATTATCAGTGCGGCATTATCGGCGCTGTCGGGTATGCGCAATACGGCGCCTGCGACGCCTGCAATATCAATTGCGGCAATTGCGTAAGACCGGCCGGCTCAGCATCTATGATTACCTTTATGCTTACCAATTATCCCAAAGTAGCCTGCCGCGAGCTTTACAACCAGAACCGCACATTAAGCAATACTTTCCTCTCAGGCTGTTTACAGCCATCTGATCTGGTAAATGAGTTGAATCAGAACCGCCCGGTTATTGCAGGCATCAATCCCGGTCAGCAGTTTGTATTGCCCGGAAATTCGCAGCATGTGGCGCTGATAAAAGGGTATTACTATGATTCAGGAAATAATCTCATCCTGAAAGTCAACGACCCTTATCCCTACTACGTAACCGGTTTTGATCCGTATGTAGCCAATGGCGCAATAGCCAACGGCGATCTCAGCTATGATATTTCGTATGCCGCGTTGGTAACTTCGCTGTTTTGGAATACCTCGTGGTACAATATCCGCTGGCAGTAAATTCCTGAAAGGCGCTATACTGGTGCGGAAATGCGCGGCAGCTGAGGCGTGTCCCTGCCTGGCAAAATAAATTCACCGCCAGCATTATTGCCCGGCCACTATTCAGGGCGGCGCTATTTCCTACCTTCGTACACCAGATGGAACCAGCAGACAACCACGATAAACCCCGCCGCCGCCCGCGCTACAAAGGCACGCACCCCAAAGCGTTTAAAGAAAAATACAAAGAGCAGCAGCCCGACCAGTATGCCGACCACACCGCCAAAGTAATTGCGCGCGGGCACACACCGGCGGGCACGCACCGCCCCATTTGCGTGCAGGAAATACTCGACGTGCTGCAACCACAGCCCGGGCAAACCGGCTTGGACTGCACCCTCGGCTACGGCGGCCACACCACCGAACTGCTCAAACGCATCACACCCGGCGGCCATCTTTTTGCTACCGATGTGGATCCGCTCGAACTGCCCAAAACCACCGAACGCCTCCGCGCCGCCGGCTTTGGCGAAGACGTGCTCACCACCCTGCCCTTCAATTTCGAGCAAATAGATGAAGTGGTGGCGCTCTCCGGCCCGCTGCAGTTTGTGCTGGCCGATCTGGGCATTTCCTCCATGCAGATCGACAATCCCGACCGTGGCTTCAGCTTCCGGGTTGACGGCCCGCTCGATCTCCGCCTCAATCCCTGGCGCGGCAAACCCGCCAGCGCCCTGCTCAAAACCATAAGCCGCGAAGACCTCGAAGAAATCCTCCTCGAAAATGCCGACGAGCCCCACCACGAGGTTATTGCCCACGCCATCACCCACCGCCGCCACAAAGGCGAGCAAATAACCACCACCCAGCAACTGCGCCAGCTCATTGCCGAAGCCCTGCACTTCCTCCCGCCCGAGCACAAGGACACCGACATCAAAAAAGCCTGCCAGCGCGTATTCCAGGCCCTGCGCATCGAAGTAAACAACGAATTCGGCGTGCTCGACAATTTCCTCGAAAAACTCCCCGGCGCACTCCAGCCCGGCGGCCGTGTAGCCATACTCACCTTCCACTCCGGCGAAGACCGCCGCGTAAAGAAGTCATTCCAGCGCTTCTTCCGCGAAGGCGTGTATTCCGAAATTTCTAATGAGCCGGTGCGGCCTTCGGCGGCGGAGTGTGCAAGTAATCCGCGGGCGAAACCGGCTAAGTTGCGGTGGGCGGTTTTGGGGTGAGGATGTGGAAAGCAAGTCTATTGAGTTATCAATTTCATTACATATAATTTATTAAACTGCTTATTTGCATATCTTAACCCAATGGGAAGCATTAAACTTTTTGAGAACAAAAAGGTTCGTTCTGAATGGAACGCGCATGAACAGAAATGGTACTTTTCAGTGCAAGATGTAATTGAAGTCCTTACTGATACCGTAAATGTAAAGGACTACATTAAAAAGATGAAAAAACGTGATGCCCAGCTAAACTCCAACTGGGGGACAATTTGTCCCCTGGTTGAAATGGAAGCGGCTGACGGCAAAAGACGTAAAATACAAGCTGCTGATACAAAAGGGCTTCTGCGTGTAATACAATCCATTCCTTCACCCAAAGCAGAACCATTCAAGCTTTGGCTTGCTCAGGTTGGAGCAGAAAGGCTGGAGGAAATCGAGAACCCGGAATTAGCCACTCAGCGAACAAGAGCGCTTTACAAGCAGAAAGGTTATCCCGACGGGTGGATTGAAAAACGAATGAGAAGTATTGCCATTCGTGAAGAACTAACCGAAGAATGGAAAACAGGGGTGTAAAAGAACAGATTGAGTACTCTATTCTCACAGCAGAAATCTCGAAAGCAACATTCGGATTTACACCTTCTGAATACAAAAAAGTCAAAGGGCTTAAAAGTCAGAATTTACGGGATCACATGACTGATCTTGAGTTGATTTTTTCGATGTTGGGAGAAGCGTCAACTACTGCAATTGTCAAGGAGAAAAACCCTGTTGGCTTTATTGAAAATAAGAAAGTTGCTCATCAGGGTGGAAAAATTGCAGGTGATGCGCGAAAAGCATTGGAAATAGAAACGGGCAAGCAAGTCGTAACATCTGAAAACTATTTGCCTGAAACGAAAAAGAAAAAAGAGTTAAGGAAGGGAAAAGATAAATGACCCAAAATGAAACTTTCATTAAAATAAAAACAGAGACTCCACCTAAATAAATATCATTCTTCAAATGAAAATCGAATACAAAACATGCAATGATGATGAAAAATTATTTTACTTTCATTTAGGTTTACTATCAACAATGTTTGCTGAAATGGAAGCGAATGTGGTTTCCCTCTTAGGCGGTCATATTACGGATGATCTATTTCTAATCAATCCAATCATTGAAAAAAATTCACTGAGTTTTAATATTGATCTTTTGAAAAAAGTGAATCTATATAAAGATTTCGAAAAGACAGAAGTAGAAAGGTTAATTGAAAAGATTTCGTGCATAAGAAAAAACAGAAATCTATTCATCCATGGAATTTGGGGAAAGCCATATAAAAAAGATAATGATGTCATTATTGATTGTTACGAGTTCAAGATAACAGAGGTAAAGGTTCAATATGGAAAAGTTTTGAGATCAGCAAAACAACATTCTTTCAAATTATCGGAAATAACTTCTCAAATAGATCAGATAGATGAAATTATTAAGCGGCAAAAATCACTTTTGGAAAAGTTAGAACGGATTTAATATACCAACAGATAAAAGACAGTAATAAATTCAAATAAAACCCGATTATAAAGTGATCGAATTCGACCACTTTAAACTAATCTGCACAAAGGGTTTACAATTTCCTTACGCCTTCACATACCCCAAATAATTCCTCCTCACCCACCAATAATAAACCACACTAACACTCACCAAAATCCCCCCATACACCAACCCCGCCGAATGCACACTCCGGTAAAACTCCGAAGTCCAGATCAACACCCACATTACCGTAGAAAACACACCGGCCACCGAAAGGCTGATGACCATTAAATACCCGAAATACGCATGCAGGTGTGCCGCTTTCTTCGGAAACTGCACCCACATTTTCCACCACGGTGCTTTTGCGCCGGTGGCCATGTAGCCTGCAAATTGGCTTAAACTGTAGCCTTTTTCGGTGGGGAAAATGCGGTATTTGCCAAACAGGGCTTTGTAGTAGGCAAACATCACGTAAGCGCACACCGCTCCCAGCAACAGCAAAATGGGCAGCCAGCTCAGGCCAAAAACGCTGGCCAGCGGACTGGCTTCTTTCTGCAAATCGGGCGTGTGCTGCCAGGTGGCGTAGGCATCAAACGAGCGGGAAACGAGAATCCATGCCGTGGCGAGGATGTAGCGGGTTGATTTTTTCATAAAGCGGTGTTGTTTAGCGCAAAGAAATAGGCTGCGCGGTAACACGGCGGGCAAATGTGACGGGCGGCTACGCTTCCTGGTTAGTGGAAAACGGCAGGGCGGTTTATTCGGGAATTTTAACAAAAGCCGACGTGAAGCGGTATTTACCAGCCAAGCCGCTTTAAAGTGGTCGAATTTGACCACTTTATCATTAATCTGCTTGTATTGTTTTGCAATTACGCATGAAGTTTTGCGCAGATATACCTCGCCTGCTTCCTCCCAAAGTAAATCCTTACCTTTGCCCCGTTTTCTAAATCGCGAAAAAATCAACGTATGAAAGAAGTATATATCGTTTCTGCCGTGCGCACACCCATTGGCGCTTTTGGCGGGGCTTTTGCCGATGTTCCGGCCACCAAATTAGGCGCGGCGGCCATTAAAGGCGCTGTAGAACGTGCCGGCATCGACCCGAACATGATTGAAGAAGTGTTTATGGGCAGCGTGCTGCAGGCCAACCTCGGTCAGGCGCCTGCCCGTCAGGCTGCCAAGTTTGCCGGACTGCCCGACCATGTGCGCTGCACCACGGTGAACAAAGTGTGTGCTTCGGGCATGAAATCGGTGATGTTTGGTGTGCAAAGCATCCTGCTCGGCGATAACGACGTGGTGGTGGCCGGTGGCATGGAAAACATGTCGGCCACACCTTATTACGTGGAAAAAGGCCGCTATGGCCACAAATACGGTCACGGTCAGCTGCTCGACGCCATTGTGAAAGACGGCCTCACCGATGTGTATCACAATAACCTGATGGGCAACTCGGCCGAGCTGTGTGCCTCTACCTACTCCATTGGCCGCGAAGCACAGGATGCCTACGCCATTGAATCATACAAACGCTCGGCGGCAGCCTGGGCGGCGGGTAAATTTGCCGACGAAATTGTACCCGTAACCGTGGCCACCCGCAAGGGCGAAGTGGTGATCAGCGAAGACGAAGAATACAAAAACGTGTTCTTCGACAAAATCCCCACCCTCAAGCCCGTGTTTCAGAAAGACGGCACCGTTACCGCCGCCAACGCATCAACCATTAACGACGGTGCCGCCGCGCTGGTGCTCATGAGCGCCGACAAGGCTAAGGAACTTGGCATTAAGCCGCTGGCCATCATCCGCGGTTACGCTGATGCTGAGCAGGCGCCCGAGTGGTTTACCACCACGCCCTCAAAAGCCATTCCGAAAGCCATTGAAAAGGCCGGTCTGAAAGCCGAAGACATTTCGTTTTACGAAATCAACGAAGCCTTCTCAGTAGTGGCTTTGGCCAACCTGCAGCTGCTCAACCTCAACGCCTCGAACGTAAACGTAAACGGCGGCGCGGTGGCGCTGGGCCACCCGCTCGGCTGCTCTGGCGCCCGCATACTGGTTACCCTGCTGCATGTGCTTAAGCAAAACGGCGCCCGCTACGGTGCGGCCGGCATTTGCAACGGCGGCGGCGGCGGAAGCGCCATGGTCATCGAAAGCGTGTAAAACTATGCTGAAAACTGAGCGCGGCTGCCTTTATGGCGGCCGCGTTCGTTTTTATACATTTGTGCCGTATGTACGGAGTTTGCCACCTCAGCGCCGTTCCCTGCCGCCGCGAATCCTCTGACCGGAGTGAGATGGTGACGCAATTGCTCTTCGGCGATGCGTTTGAAGTAGTGGAACAACGCGAAAGCTGGCACCGCATCATCACCGCCTGGGATCACTACGAATGCTGGATAGACCGCAAGCAGTACCTGCCCGTAAGCAAAGCCACGTTCGACAATCTCCGCCGCAATCCGGCCCCGGTTACTACCGATCTTATCACCATCATTACCGATACCGAAACACAAATTTCGTTTCCGGTCACACTTGGCAGTTCACTTCCCTACTACCACAGCGGGCAATGCCAGATTGAAGACCGCGTGTTTCTGGTTGACGGCAACATAAAGCCGTTTGAGCAGGATGCCGTGCCCGACAGGCAGGCGCTGGTTGAAACGGCCCTGCTGTTTATGAATGCGCCCTACCTCTGGGGCGGCCGCACACCGCTGGGTATTGATTGTTCGGGCTTTGTGCAGCTTATTTTTAAGGCCAACAGTATGCAGCTCAAACGCGATGCCTACCAGCAGGTGGAACCCGGCCTTGCGCACAGCTTTGTGGAAGAAGCCCAGGCCGGCGATCTCGCCTTTTTTGATAACGAAGAAGGCCGTATCATCCACGTAGGCATGGTTATCGACCAGAACAAAATCATTCACGCCTCCGGCCGCGTACGCATCGATCCGTTCGACCATTACGGCATTTTTACGCCCGAACGCGGGGGATATACGCACAACCTGCGCATCATCAAAAATATACTTGGATAAATTCTACTCTATTCCAATTTACATCTGCGTTCAATATTTCCCCTTTATTAATTTACTTAAGGACTTAATATTATTCTTCTCAAGGAATGTTTTGAGGTGCATATCACTTCTAACATTGAAATTCCTTCCATATTGCTGTTCAATAGTCCCAATATGAACATCATCTCTTTTATCTCGAAGTTGTCCATTTTGATTTCGGCTCCTATTGCCTTTCATACCTTCTGCGTCTTCTGACATGGTTATTTTTTTTAATTGTTTGTGTACAAAAATAATATGACAAAAAGTCGAAATTACAAAAGACTAAACGCGTGTACATTTAGTTAATCTCTCACAACCTGCGCATCATCAAAAACATATTGGGATAAACGCAAAAAAGCCGGATTGCTCCGGCTTTTGAATTATATACATACCTGTTAATAGGTCATAAAATTCGTGCTCTTTTTCACGCGTTTGTTTTTCTTGCGTTTCTGGCTTTTCGAACCGCAGGCGTGCTTTTGCCCGCAGGCTTCTGCTACAAGTGTTACTGCACCAAACGAAAGTGCGAGGATAATGAACTTGCCTGTAATAAAACGGCTGAGGTGTTTTGCCATGACTTAAAATGGGTTTTTCGGTTAATGGTTTTACAAGTATATCACAATTTGGCACATAAACAAATACCTGATGATTTAAACCTAAAACGCCGCACCGTATTTTCAAATTGCATTGATTACGAAGGGATTACTCCCTTTATCAGCATCAACCGGCCGTAATGGCGGGTAATGCTTATTTTGCGGGTGCTTTAATTTACCAGCCTGCGCAACGGAAATACAAACAGCACTCAAACTACTGCCGCCATGAATCCGAAAGTCCATTTTTATTTCGAGAAGGAAAAACGTTGGACAGATGAAATAATCAGGCTCCGCGAAATTGTACTGCAAACGCAGGTAAATGAAGAACTGAAATGGGGCTGTCCGTGTTATGTATCTGAAGGAAAAAACATTGTATTAATTCACACCTTTAAAAATTACTGCGCCCTTCTTTTTTTTAATGGTGCCCTCCTGCCCGATCCGAAAGGTTTACTTGTGCAGCAAACGCCAAACGTGCAGGCCGCCCGCCAAATGCGGTTTACGCACCTCAGCGAAATAATTGAACGTGAGTCCGACATCCGGTCGTTCATCAAAAAAGCAATTACGGCTGAAAAAAATGGCGAGAAAGTAGTTTTAAAGAAAACTACAGATTTTATCATGGCCGATGAGTTTGCCGTGCAGCTGAAAGCAAACCCCAAACTGAAAAAAGCCTTTGATGCACTCACGCCGGGCCGGCAGCGGGCTTATCTGATGCATTTCTCATCGGCCAGACAAGCTAAAACGCGTGTGGAACGTGTGGAGAAATGTATTCCGAAAATTCTGAGCGGAAAAGGGCTTGACGATTAATACGTGTGCTTAGTAGGCCCCGTTTCGTTTGCGCAAAAACCACTCTGCAGCCAGCAAAAGCAGCAGAACAGCAAACACCCACCAGCGCGTAATCAGATCGTTGAGCTGCTGCGGATTGTAAATTACGGGGCGTATGTCTTCGCGCGCCAGCAGGAGTTGCTCTAATTTATCTAATTCGCGCGCATTAATCATTGCACCGTTGTGGCTTTGCGCCAGGTTGTAAAGCAACTGATGATTGGCTGTGAGGCTGGCCGCCTCCATCACGAGCGGAGCTACACTGAACGAGCCTTTTTGTGTAAATACCTTGCCGTTTACCGTTACACGGCCGGTGTAGCTATAATCGCCCGGCGCAAACTGTCCGGCGGTTAAGCGATAGGCTGTGGCTGTTTTTGTGAATGTAAACGGAAACTGCTTTCCTTTGGCATTGGTAATGGAGAGTGTTACTTCGGGCTCGGTAATGAGTTCGTAGCTTTCGTTATACACCTCGGCTTCAAAGCTCACCTGCTGGTTTTCGTCCCAGCTGTTGCGCGTGCTCAGGCGGAAAAGGCTCTTGTCAACCTTCACGGCCAGATACTGCACCGTTTTGGAAACAATTTCGTTGAAAATATCGTGGTTACCGTGATCGGCAAAGTCGCGCAGGCGCCATTTCCACAGGCCTTCGCCGGCAAACACCGCCGTTTTGCGGTCGCCCTGCTGGGCAAACACCCAAAGCGGATAATCGGTTTTTAGT
Source organism: Bacteroidota bacterium (assembly GCA_020402865.1). Classification (NCBI taxonomy): domain Bacteria; kingdom Pseudomonadati; phylum Bacteroidota; species Bacteroidota bacterium. The sequence goes on from JADBYT010000028.1 coordinate 56,971, forward strand.
GCGCCTATTTTCTGACGCAGAAAAGGCGTAGCGCCCGGCGAGCTTTGAAAATCGGCAAACGGCGACTGCACGGCGGGAAACTGCGGAATGTATTTCAGTACGTTATCGCCGAGGCTGAAAAGCGGAAAACCGTTTACCGGCACTGCTTCACATTCGTTGGCCCGTTCGCCGCGGCTGGTGATGCGCACACCGGCTTTGAGGTTGTTGAAATACGTGTATTGCGGCTGCAAACCGGTAATGTAAAACACCGGAATGTTTGCCGCTTCCAGATCAGCCAGCAGCTTTTGGCCGGGCAGGCTTTGCGACGGAATTCCGTGCAATACAGCCAGGTTATACTGGCCCACAGGCTGGGTAAACTGGTCGAGTGTGAAGGCCTCGGCCTCGTAGTTCTGACTGGTTTCAATGCTTTGTTTCAATGCGCCGATGTCGGGATGCGGCCCATTGCTTACCAGCAGTACTTTCTGCCGTCCGTCGAGCACATCCACCAGAATTTCGCGCGTGTTGTTGCGCAGGTTTTGCTCACCGTCAACAGCGGTCAAACTAACGCGGTAACGCTGCAAACCTACGGCTTTGGCATCAAGCTGCACGGGAATGGTGGTCGAAAACGGATCGCCGGTAAGCGTAAGCGGCTGCGAAAAAAGCGTTTGTCCGTTTTGCGACACCGTAAGTACAGTGCGCATACCGGCACAGCGATGCGCTTCGGCCACAATTTCGAGCGGAAAAGTGTTGCCGAGGAACGCAATTTTGTTGTGCAGCACATTGTTCACCAGCAAATCGCGGCGCACGGTGGTATCGCCCATGGCCACGGTAAACACGGGTGCTTTGAGCCACGATGCGGCAAACACCGGGCTTTCGCCCTTGTTGTAAAGCCCGTCGCTGGCCACAATTACAGCGCCCAGATTGCGCCCGCTGAAACGGGTTTCAATTTCATCAAACAAGGTGCTGAAATCGGTTTGCCTGTCGGTCCATTCCGGCGCAATATTCTCTCTGAATTTTTCGCCGAACGAATACGTTTTCACTTCAAATTTTTCGGCCAGCTTTTCGGTCAGGCGGCTGAGCTTCTGGCGATATTCGTTGCGGTACCAGGCAGAATCAGCCGTAAGCAGGGTTGATTCGGATACATCCTGCGCAATCACCACCACCGGTTTTTCCACTTCGCGGCTCACCGTTTTGAGCAGCGGGCTGAGCAGCAAAAAGCAAAGCAGGCTTACCGCCACAAAGCGGAAACCCGAAAGCAGCCAAAGCATGCCGCGCGAAAACTCGTTCAGGCGGGCATTGCGGAAATACAGCAACGCCGCGTACACGCCACCTGCCAGCAGGCAAAACAGCGTGTACCACAGCGGTGCTTCAGTAACTATTTTAATGCTCAATGGAAAAGGTGCGTTGCGTCAGTCTCTCAGCCTCAGGTAAGCATACCACCACATACATTCAGCACCTGGCCGGTAATGTAGGCCGACATGTCGGATGCCAGAAATACGGTGGCATTGGCAATATCGTCGGGCGAACCGCCACGTTTAAGCGGAATACCCTCGCGCCACTGGTCCACCACTTTCGGGTCGAGTGCGCCGGTCATTTCGGTTTCAATAAAGCCCGGAGCCACCACGTTGCAGCGGATATTCCGCGAACCAAGCTCAAGCGCCACCGACTTGCTGAAGCCGATAATGCCTGCTTTTGAAGCGGCGTAGTTGGCCTGTCCGGCATTGCCTTTCACGCCCACCACCGAGCTCATGTTTATGATGGAGCCTTTGCGCTGTTTCAGCATCGGTTTTTGTACCGCTTTGGTAAGGTTGAAAACCGATTTGAGGTTGGCGTTTATTACCTCGTCCCACTGCTGTTCGCTCATGCGCATAAGCAGGGTATCGCGGGTAATACCGGCGTTGTTCACCAGAATGTCAACCGTACCGAAATCGGCCACCACATCGTTCACTAATTTTTCGGCAGCGGCAAAATCAGCAGCATCCGAGCGGTATCCTTTAGCTTTTACGCCAAAAGCGGCAAGCTCCTGTTCAAGTGCCTGCCCTTTTTCAACCGACGAGAGGTAAGTAAATGCCACATTGGCGCCCTGCTGGGCAAACATAATGGCAATGCCACGGCCAATTCCGCGCGATGCGCCGGTAACGATAGCCGTTTTTCCTTCAAGAAGTTTCATAAAATGTATTTAAGTGAAAGAATGCCAAAGATAACCGGAAAACGGTAAAGCCTCACGACTTTCGGCGCGATGTGGTTTGGGCTGGTAGTTTGCTCTGCAGCCATTCGTGCACGGGAATGAGTTCGGGCGAGAGCGGTTTCCAGCTCCAGGGCTGGTTTTTCTCGCTGAGTCTGGCATGCAGGTCGCGCGGCACTTTTGAAAGATTATCAAACCGGAAGCCGGCTTTGTCGAGCTCCCTGAACAGTTTAAGAATCATCCTGTCGCGCTCATTTACATCGGCCTTTCGGGCATTGCGTTCAATGTGTTTCTGAAGATTACCCACCATTGGCTGGGCCTCATCGTGCCGGTTCAGCTCAATCATGGTCATTATCCGCAAAATACGAATGGCTATTTCCCAGCCCAGCTTATCTTTCGATAGTTCAAACTTAAGGCTCAGCTGCCGCGAACACTCTTTAAAGCGCCCCAGCTTGAAATGCACACAGGCCTCATAAAAGGCATATTTGGCAATACGGAAATCACCTTGTTTCAGGCGGTTTGTTTTCTGGAGAGTTTCGATTATTAGCTGTGCTTCATGCCATTTATTATTCAAAAATAATATCTCAAATTCAAATTGCTTATTCAAATAATAATCAGAAGAGTTTGGGGTGAGATAACCTACCGATTTACGCACATCAATTATTGCCTGTTCATAATGCCCGAGATAAACTTCACATTCTGCCAAATTTCCATATGCATACCCCATTCGGTTTTTCCTATAAACTGATATATTATTTTGAATTAGATTAATTAAACTTTCACACGTTTCTTTAGCTTTATGATAATCATGGATACTTTGGTAATACCCCATCTCAAACATAAGCAAGTAATAACCTACTGAAGGGGATTGTGTTTGCTGATAATCATATCTGGTTTGTGTTATACAATCAAGATAAAAGGATGTAAGTTTTTTATCCCCAACATTTCCCGAGAAAGAAGTGTGAAAAATTGTTTTATAATAATTGTCGGTTGCTCTGATATTAGCTTGATTACATTTTTCATAATAATTTATTTCCTCAATGAACTTCTCAAATGTTTTTTGACCTTCTCGCCATGTTTTCATATACTTCAACTGGTGCAAATGCTCAAGAAGAACAAAATACATTTCGTATTTTCTGGAGGTATAAATAATGTCATTCAGTAATTCAATACCAAGCGATTCACGTAGTGGGGTAAATCTGATAATTTGTAAAATTGTTGCTTTCTTTTTTAATCGGATTGTAATGGGATGAATTTCATCTTCATACTCATCTCGCTGAATATTAATATCGATAGCAAGCGAATCGAGAACTTTATTATATAACCGCGTTTTTAATTTATCAATTCGACTATCGCGGGGAGCACCATATATAGACTTTGAACAAAAATCAATATCAGGTGCAGATTGTTTTTTACTTAGTAATAAATTGGCCAATTCAAGCATTTTAGTTTCTGCCTCATTACGAGTCGAAAACCCAACCAGATATTTCTTCAATACCTTTATTTGCTGCCTGTTGAGTGTGTGCAGCAGTTTATATAGTTTATCTAATTCGTTCTGTTTTGAAGTCGTCATTGAGAAATAAAAGATAATACAATATCTATTGAATTTCCACTTTCAACAAGGCTTCTTTTTCTGAATACCTTATTTCGGTGAGGATTTGGCCAAACGGACATTCATAAATAATGGAATCGAAAGTCTTTATTACGCTGAAATGTCTCTTAAAGTTCTATCCAAATGCAATTCCTTTGCAGTGTAATACAAACAAAAATAACAACTAATCACTCCCAAAAAAATGAAAATGTCTATCAAAATGCTTGCTCTGGCAATTGCCGCACTCTTTGTTACTTCATTTACATCTCTGAATGCTAACTCAGCTTCTGCAGCAACCCAACAGCACGCATCAAATGCCAGTGCAATAAGTGATGCTGACATTATTGAGTTTATGGCGGATCGGGGGTACACAGTTCAAACCATCACTCCTGTAGAAGGTTCAACAAATGTTATCGTAACTGTAACTGGCGGCAAAAGATTCATTTTATTCATAGAAGCAGATAACATTCGTGACTGGGAAGAGGTGCTCAGCTAACCTAATTAACAACTCATCATCATATTTATGGATGTCCACGAACCTATAAACAATAATTTTACGAAAATTAAACCAAATACCATAATTTGCTGAATAGCTACCAGTTGCAATAGTAAAAAATCCTTTAAAGAACACCTTCGATTACATTTTCGAATGTCCTGAACCTCTCAAAACATACTCGCTTTTGAGAGGTTTCGGTCTTTACTTAGTACTATCAAAAAAATAAGGCTTATGTACGGTAATCAGTCACGGGAATTTGGGTTTGAGGGGCAGTTAACCCCTTTTCAAACAATCTGGCACATCGATGCCAATGAAACCGACGTTTTTCAAAGCCGTCTGATGCTTGAGAAACACGGATTGTGCCGTAATTTCGGAGCCTTCAATTCGGGCCGGGCTGGTATTTTTCACCTTGCTCAGGCCCAAACACTTCCTGATCTTATTCTGCTGGAGTTGTATCTGCCCGGAAAAGGGGGTATCGACTTTCTGGAGCGGCTTCAGGAACTTCCGGAGGAAATCAGTTCAAAAACGAAAGTAATTGTACTTACTTCCTGGCTCAACTACAGGCCACTACTCATTAAACAGGCATTTGCCTTCCCTCAGGTGATAGCCTGCCTCGAAAAACCGCTCAAAACAGATGTACTGCTCGACGCAGTAATGCAGGTTCCTGAAACGAATTCTGCCATCCATTTTTAGCCAACTCTCTTTTTGTATAACGTCCTAATTCCCCCTGCACTATGGATCGTTTACATTTACGCCTTTTCTGGGAAGGTACCTGGGATCTTTCATCCCGGTCTGTTTCTGAATCTGTGCCCAATACACCCGGCATTTACATTGTATTTGCTCCCAAAAAACCGGGGCTTGTAGCACATGATCACCCGGATGCTTACGAACTGTTATACATTGGTGAGTCGGAAAACATGCGCCATGCACTTATCAAATCAAAGAAATGGGGACTTTGGGAACGGAAAAGTGCAACCGGGCAAATACTTCTTCGCGTCACTAAAACTGATCATGTGCTTTGCCGGCGGACAATTGCTGCGGTGCTGGCTTTCCAGAATAAGCCTGTATGCAACAGCCGTTTCGTAAATATCTCGCTGTTCCGCTATGTGCATGTGACCGTATCCAATTTTGGTGCTTTTATGCCGCTCATGAATGATGCCGAGCAGCATTACCAGCAACAAGCACCCTCCGAGTTTCAGGCTATGGCATAAACCCATATTCTTTGCCTGTTTCAAAGCAACCGGAAGCAATTTCGGTTGCTTTGTGCTTTGTACGCATACGAATCAACTATTCCCGAATCGGGCAGCAGAATATGGCTGTTTAACCCAGCCTCAGCCTGATTTCTCTCCCTCCGTTTTCTGCTACAAGAGAAACCGGATGCTTTTCAGCGGGAAAACGCCCCATATACCACTCGCGGCCGGGTGGAACCAGTAAAATCAGGCCTTCATCATCACCCAATGCGGTAAAAGCATCGGTGTTTTCCTGTCGCACAAAACCGGCAATGCCGTGTACTCCCGCAAGCCAGTCGCGGTATGCGGCCAGATCGTCGGTCACAAGTCCTATTTCACTCACACCAAGCAGCGATGCCGCTCCAAACCGGGGCGCATTGCCCGCCGGGGGTATTGCTGCACGTGCAATTAACTCAACGATATTGCCCGCCGGATCGAAAAAATAAACCGACCGGGCTTTCCAGTCCGGAAAATCAATCACATTACCCTGTCCGTTTGACGAAGGAATAAGCTCTACGCCCTTACGCTGAAGCCATTCGGCCGCATCGGGAAGCTGATCGGGCTTTATGTTGAATGCAAAATGATAGCGTGCATCGGCCGTGCCGGGCACCAGTGTAAAACGTGTGTAACCGGCCTGCATGGCCAGCCCGTCGCTACCGCCAATCACTTCGTGCTCCGTGAAACCGAGACGTTCTACATAAAAACGCCTGCATTCATCAATAAAAGCGGTGGATATAGTTAATGCCGTGATGCGCATAAACAGTGATTAACAGGGGCAATTTACTGGTTTCTGCGCAACTGTGGCAAGCAAATCGGGTAAAATTACAGCCATACAAGAGAAAAGCCGTATTTCTGCCCGCCGCAGGTTACGTGGTTTTGAAAAGATACCAGCCATTGCCCAGCGGCTCAATGAGAATATAATTCCGTGCCGAAACCGGTGGAATTTTTGCCGGGTCGGGCTGATAGAGATAGCCTACCCGGTTATCGCTGGTGCCTCCTATCAGAAAAAGCAGTGTGCCGGGCCAAAGCGGATCAGTAACCACGCTTCGGATAAGCAGTTGACCGGCTTTGCGACTGATCTTTTTATTTCCGAAAGCACGTGCAAGCAAGGAATCATTGCTGCACTGCCGTGGATTTTTTGCCAGCGTGGTTTGCAGGTTCACAAAGGTTTTCCGGTTGCTGATGAAATGTGTTTTCAGCACACTGTCGCAACCAAGAAACAATGTACAATTGGCTTTTTCAAAGGCCCAGCTGTGACTGTGTGCGGCAGTGTATGCCTTGCCCCGTGCGGCTGGCGGCACTGAATCGAGGCGGGCCAGTGCGGCTTTTACCGGGGCTGTGCCGGTAAGTGTGCGGATGGCATACATGCTCCACACTTCTTTTTTGCGGAGATAGAAATAATAATCGGTGCTCAGTAGCGAATCATGAAGCCATACCGCTACACAGGCAAATGTGCTGTCTTGCCGCACAAGGCGTGTGTGGCGCTGCACACGCAACGGAAGCCGCTGACCAAGCGTAGTATCGGTTTTGCGTTCACCGGTAAGCTCGCCGCTTACGTAACTCTTTTTATCCGGAAAGCCCTGCGGCGATACGTATTGTTCAACCACCTGCAGCGGGCTAAGCAGCGGGGTTTGTGCAGGAAGTTCACAAGCAAAAAAAACGATCAGCAAAAAAAGCAACAGTCGCATGGTTTCAAATTTACGTTTATGTGTGCATGTAACGGCAACAGGCAAAGCACTAACTTTACACCATGCCGGAATTGAGCGGAAAAAAAGTGGTGCTACTGGGTGCAGGCAATGTGGCCTGGCATTTCGGGCGCGCGCTGCAAAAATCAGGCGCCGAAATTGTGCAGGTGTGGAGCCGCAGCCGTGCACAAGCCTCAAAACTGGCCCGCCTGCTTGGCACGCAGGCCGCCTGGGGCGATATGCAGGTGGCTGCAAAGGCGCATTTATACCTCATTGCCGTAAAAGACGATGCAATTGCACAAACCGTTGCCCGTATTCCAAAAGGAAGTGGCATGGTTGTACACACCGCCGGCAGTGTACCACTTAATGTGCTGGAACATGCGGCTGTAACACATACCGGCGTGCTTTGGCCGCTGCAAAGTCTTACGGCCGGACATCGCATCCGGTTTTCAAAAATACCGCTGTGCATGGAGGCCTCTTCACCGGCGGCGGCAAAAGTACTGGGGCTGTTTGCACACGCACTTTCTGAAAATGTAACCAGGCTTAGTTCTGTACAACGCGCACACCTGCACCTGGCTGCGGTTTTGGTAAATAACTTCAGCAACCACCTTTTCACACTGGCCGAAGCAATTACCTCCGCACAACAAATCCCCTTCCACATCCTGCATCCGCTCATTACCGAAACCGCCGAAAAAATAAAACACCTCGCTCCTGCCCGCGCGCAAACCGGCCCGGCCCTGCGACACGATAAAAAGGTAATGCAAAGCCATCTTCAACTCCTGCAAAACCAGAAAGAACTACAGCAACTCTACAAGCTGCTAAGCAGCAGCATTCAACATACGCACGCTGACTTATGACCGACAACTTCAAACAACGCCTCAACCGGATACGTGCTTTTGCTTTTGATATTGATGGTGTGCTTACCGACGGCACCGTGGCTATTGGTTCAGACAATACAGTTACGCGAAGTTTCAATACCAAAGATGCGCATGCCATTACCACAGCCGCCAAAGCAGGCTACACCATGGCTATTATCAGCAGTGCACGTGAGGAAACATTACGCGCACGCTTAGCCGGACTTGGCTTTGAATATATTTATCTCGGCAGCACCGATAAGGAAATTACGCTCAAGGAATTTGCCGCCGAAACCAGTCTGCACTACAACGATATTCTTTACATGGGCGATGATGTGCCCGATTTACTGGCCATGCGCCTTGCCGGTGTAGCCGCCTGTCCGCACGATGCCGTTCACGAAATCCGCGCCGAAAGCATTTATATTTCTCCGTTTAACGGCGGGCGTGGTTGTGTGCGCGATGTAATTGAACAGGTGTTGCGCCTGCACGGAAAATGGTAGTGCCTGAAAATGAATAGTGCAATCTGTTACAACACCGGAACACCTTTCAGTACACGCTCATAAAGTGCTTCGTACTGCGGCAAAATGATTTGCAAATCAAATTTCTGTGCCTGAGCAAATGCATTGGCTTTGAATTGCTGCAGTCGGGATTCGTCCGACAAAATATAGATGGCATTTTTAGCCATCTCGTCCACATCGCCTACATTACTCAGGAAACCGCTGAACCCCTGCACGTTTACCTCCGGCAAACCACCGGTATTTGTAGAAATTACAGGCACGTGAGAGGCCATGGCTTCGAGTGCGGAGAGTCCGAAACTTTCCGTTTCTGAAGGAAGAATAAATAAATCGGCCACGGAAAGCACTTCGGCAGGGTTCATCACCTTTCCGAGCGAGCGGATTTCATCGCAGGTATTGAGTTCGCGGCAAAGTTTTTCTATTTGCGGGCGTTCGGGGCCATCGCCCACAAGCACTAAGCGTGTAGGGATTTGTTTGCGCACCTTATCAAACACACGCAACACATCTTCTACCCTTTTCACTTTGCGGAAGTTTGATACGTGCACCATAATGCGTTCGCCATTGGGCGCAAACATCTGGCGCTGGCAATTGCTCCGGGCCTGTCCGTATTCGCTCAGTTCAATAAAGTTGGGAATTACCTCCACTTCGCGGTTCACTTTAAAATTGCTGTAGGTGTCTTGCCGCAAACTATCGGAAACTGCAGTCACTGCGTTCGATTTGTTGATGGCAAAGGTAATTACCGGTTCAAAAGACGCATCGCGGCCCACCAGCGTAATGTCGGTGCCGTGAAGTGTGGTAATAAACGGGAGATGAATGCCTTCTTCTTTCAGAATTTGCTGCGCCATATAGGCGGCTGATGCGTGCGGAATTGCATAATGCACGTGCAGCAGATCGAGCTTTTCGTTTTTTACCACATCCACCATGCGGCTGCTTAGTACTAACTCGTAAGGCTGGTAATCAAAAAGCGGATAATCGCTCACCGATACTTCGTGGTAAAAAATATTGGCCTGAAACGTATCAAGCCTCACCGGCTGGCTGTAAGTAATAAAATGTATTTCGTGACCTTTGGCTGCAAGGGCCTTGCCCAGCTCTGTGGCTACAACTCCCGATCCGCCGAAAGTAGGATAACATACAATACCGATTTTCATAGTATGCAAATTTACGTTTATTTCATGCTGCCGGTTTTTCAAAAAAAAGATGGAATTTAATATGGAAAAACCTGTTTCGAGCATCTATCCACTGTAAACACCACCCAATGCGACACATACTTACTTTTTTGCTTATTGTTGTCCATACAGTCTCTCAGGGGCAAACGCTTCGCAACCAGCTGCAAACCATAAATACCGAATGGGGAAAATACACCTCGATAGCCAATGAGCCTGCGCAGCATTTCAACAGCGACAGAGCACTGATTCAAACCCATCTTTATCAGGTTATTTCGCTGCTCGAACGTCGTAAATTCCCGCTCCACCTGCCGCCCGGCTGCCTCCAACGTCGCAAAAGCCTGATTACCCAACTAAAAGCCTATGCCGACAGCGGTATTTTCCCGCAAAACAACTACAAACCCGGCCGCATACCGGTGTTTATTGATGAAACAGGCACGCATTGTGCCGTTGGCTATCTCATGCTCAAAAGCGGTGCGGGAAAACTTGCCCGAAAAGTGTCGCTCACCAATAACTACATCTACATCCGTCAGCTAACCGACCCGGCTTTTTTTCAATGGCAGGCACAAAGCGGATTTACAATTGATGAACTCGCATTGATTCAACCCTCCTATTACAATCCCATATTGATTGATGAAAACAAACCAGTTCCTCCACAATGCGGAAGCGCGGTATTTTCCGAAATATCCTATTATTGGGGAAATTCCGGTAGCCAACAAACCAAGCCAACACTGAAATGGCAGGGCACATGCAATGAAAATGGTCAGCTGCACGGCCGCTGGGTGCAGTTCTACAGAAACGGGAGTCCTTTTGTGGAAGGCTGGTTTAAAAATGGTGTGAAAGACAGTGTATGGCGGATTTATTTCAACGATAAATCGGTGAATGAAGAAGTGATTTGGAAAAACGGAAAGAAAACCGGCACCTACATCCGCTATTCCAGCCCGGGCATGGCAGATGAAAAAGGAGCGTTTGAAAACGACCTGAAAACCGGACGCTGGACCACCTGGCAGTTTAACCACATACTAACTGAAGGGAATTACCTGAACGGAAAGAAAAACGGGAAATGGCTGTATTATTATCACACGCAGGACAGTATCCGGCAGGTGTATTCGGAGGAATGGTTTGATGAAGGAGTAATGAAACAACGCAAGCTGTTTCAGCTGCAATCCTCACAGCCCTATATGTGGTACGAGCACGTGAATGACTCGCTGTACTATTTCCAAAACCTGCTGCGCAGCGATTATGTGCAGGAAGAAGGCCACATATATGTGTACAGCGAACTGCAACCGGCAATGTATGATTATGAATACATGCCCTACATCCACCGTCAGGAGGCGTATGCCAGCAACAATACGCCACCCGGCTTTGTGTGGGTTGAAAAAACTGTGCGCACCGGCAAGTGGATCATTCGCGGCAATACCATTGCCTCACGTGTGCCGGAATATCAGGCTGACTCGGTATGGTTTTATGTACAGCGCGATTCAATTACAGGTGCCGATATTTTTAAAAATGCACAGCACACCAGCATTGAATGTTTGCCGGGTCATTACCGTCCGGTAGAATCTTTCTATTCCATTCCTCCGCTCACCGTTACTTCAAAAACCACTTGGGAAAACGGCAAAATAACCGAGCAGAGTTATTACAATGCAACTGGTCGTTGCATCTTGCAAGTACGTTTCCGCGATGCGAAGCTTATTTCCGGCTCGCGTTATGATTCAGCCACGCAGCAAACCATTATCTGGGCAGAAGCACCGCCGCAAAGTAAAGAGCCTATGCTGATGACCATTAAATCGGCCACATGGCAAACACGTTGCTACGGCAGCATGCTCGATACCGCCACGCGCCACGGCTATTGGGAATTTTACGATACACGAGGAAATACCTATGCCAAAGGTTACTACAACCGAAACCAGCGTAATGGCGCGTGGGAAGAAACAGATACGCTTACCGGTGTAATTATGCGCGGGAATTATATGAATGACATGCGCTCGGGAACGTGGAAAGAGGTTGATCACGTAAGTGGTAATGTCTGGATGGGAAATTATGTAAACGGCAAACGAAATGGAAAATGGGTACTCCGCAAACCCGACGGAACAATAATTGAACGGAAACGTTATTAAGAGCCTGAGGTACACAAAACAATAAATACAGATAAAAATTTGGGTTAATCGAAAAACTGTTGTAACGTTGCAAAACAGAAAAACAAATGCAAAAACAACTCAATAACTATTTCTTCTTTTTCAACGCAATGCGGTGAAAAGGAAGGTTATTGACCAAACTATAACAAAAAGCCTTCCCTGCACGGAAGGCTTTTTTTATGCCATGAAAAGACAGACATCAACAGTTTTCTTTTATTTCTTCTTCATCCAGCCATGAGGCAGGAAAGCTATTGTATGCACAAAGCCCTGCCCGAAAAGCAGGGCTTTTTTAGTAATAGAATTCTAGAACTCATCTCACACATAATCATCACTACCATGAGAAATCATTTCATTGCCATTCAGGGTTCACTTTCTTCCTTTCATGATCTTGCTGCGCGAAAATACTTCGGCGAAGATGTTTCTGTTTTGCAGTGCGGCTCATTCAGAGAAGTATGCGAAAGAATATGTAACAACGAGTGTGATTACGGCATTATCGCCATCGAAAACAAAGTGGCCGGGAGCATCCTGTTAAATTACCAGCTTATTGAGCTGTTCAAACTTAATGTAATCGGCGAAGTTTTTGTTCCTGTTGAATTGCATCTCCTGGGCCCGGCAGGAATGAAAATGAGTGAAGTAAAGGAAATACTTTCTCACCCCGTGGCACTGGGTCAGTCGCAGTTATTTCTTTCCAAACTGCGTAATGTGGTAATAAATGAATACAAAGATACTGCCACCTGTGCCTCTATGGTTGCCGGCGGCTTACAGAATGGGCTGGCTGTAATTGCCGGTTCTGCTGTTGCTCAAAAGTTCGGACTGGAGATAATTTCACCGAATATATGCGATACGGAATTGAATTACACCCGCTTTTACATATTAAGTAAAGGGCAGGACTATCCTGAAAATCCGAACAAGGCATCCGTAACCATCCGTACTGCTCACACACCGGGTAGTCTGGCCGGGGCATTGAGTTGTTTAGCCAGTCATTCGCTTAATGTAACCAAAATCCAGAGCGTACCTGTTCCCGGCCACATACATGAATATTCATTTCATCTCGACATTGAATTTACCAATAAAGCCTGTCTGGAAAATGGGCTTCTCGAATTGAAATCCTGCACTAAATCTGTTCATCTGCATGGTATGTACCGCAGTGCAACACCTCACTAAGAGCCTGTTTAAAATTTGTTTTTGAGATTTGTTTTGAGCACATTTTTTCTCAGACAAGGCGTGTTTTGCAGGCGATCCTTGGAGAGGATCGACAAAAAACAGAACGCAGGATGAGGAAAAATGTGCCGAAACAAAGCCAAAGGATGAATTTTAAACAGGCTCTAAGTAAAATACGTATTTCACTAACGATTCATATAAACTGAATATGAACCCACCAAAACCACACGCTGCAAATGCGGCATCGCTTATATTACAAAAAAACGTTGTAATTGCCGGCCCCTGTAGTGCCGAAACGGAAACACAGGTTATTTCAACGGCCGAAAAACTGGCCGCCACAGGTAAAGTACATTTGCTCAGAGCCGGAGCTTGGAAACCACGTACTTCGCCGGGTGAATTTGAAGGTGTTGGAATAAAGGCGCTGCCCTGGCTGGCCGAAGCCCGCCTGCGAACCGGTTTGCCATTTGGCGTGGAAGTAGCCACTGCTCGCCATGCTGAAGACGCGATGCTTTATGAAGCTGATTTTCTCTGGATTGGCGCGCGTACTACGGTTAATCCTTTCGCTGTGCAGCAAATTGCCGATGCACTGCGAAATACCAATGTACCGGTACTTGTAAAAAATCCGGTAAATCCCGATGTGAAACTCTGGGCCGGCGCAGTTGAACGTGTAATGCGTGCAGGCATTGTACATACCGCAATCATTCATCGCGGTTTTAGCGTATATGGATATACACACCACCGGAATGCTCCGCTTTGGCAACTGCCTATCGAAATGAAACGGCTTTTCCCTCAGCTTCCCCTCATTACCGATCCGTCGCACATTTGCGGACAACGAAATTCGCTGGCTGCTGTTATTCAACAAGCTATTGATCTTGGCAGCGACGGATTAATGATAGAAGTTCACGAAAACCCCGACCAGGCCCGGACCGACCGTGAACAACAACTTACCCCGGCACAATTCAATGAGCTGCTTGACCGTATAGCTCATAAAAAAACAAACTCCGCCAATCCCGAATATTCACAAAGGCTGCACCAGCTGCGCAGCACAATTGATAATATCGACGATGAGCTCTTTTCACAAATTTCAGACCGCATGCGTGTGGCCTCAGCAATCGGAATGCTCAAACAGGAAAACAACATCACTGTATTGCAGTCTTCCCGATGGAATGAAATTATGCAACGCGCAATGGAAAAGGGGCAAAAGCTCGGACTGAGTGAATCATTTGTCCGCACCTATATGCAGGCACTGCATCTCGAAAGTATCCGTATTCAGCAACTCAATCAATAAGCAGGTTAAGAAACTGACCGGTGTAAATGATTTTAATTATCTGCCCAAAGCCAATGAAAACTGAAAAAGTGACAAGTCGAAAAAAAACAGCCGCAGACAAAACGTGCATGCGGCTGTTGTTTGAGGCTCTTATTTTCCGACTTTTTTTATCCGGTCAAGTTCATTGAGTTCAATCACCGCATTTTCGTATTTCGGATCAACTTCGAGTGCTTTTTTGAACATGGCCTCGGCATTGGCAATATCGCCTTTTTCCTTGTAGCAGTAGCCCATGCCGTAATAACCGCGTGGCTCTTTCGGGTTGTCTTTGATGCAGAGGTTGAAATACTCCATGCCTTTTGTGGGGTCGTTCAGCTCAACCGTATGCAGGTAGCCGAGGTTGAAATGGGCATCAAAATGATTGGGATTAAGCTGCAACAAGGTGTTGTATGCTTCCAGTGCAGGATTGTACTGCTGCGTATTCTGGTAAAACATGCCGAGGTGATAAAATGCCTCCTGACTTTGCGGCTGAACTTTAAGCGCATTGGAATAGTACTGTGTGGCCATTGGGTCTTTCTTTGATGCTGCAATTACACCCAGCTGAATCCAGGCATTGTAGTAGTCGGGATCCTGCTCCACGGCCGTTTGCATGCTCGATATGGCTTTGGCGGTATCGCCGGTTTCTTTAAAGGCCATGCCTTTCATGAAATATGCCTGCGAATTATTTACGTCGATACGCAGCACACGGTCGAGCAGCGACAATTCTTCTTCGTATTTGCGGAGGTAGTGTTTCATTTGCGCCAGTCGCAGCAAGCCATCAACATTCTCAGGGTGAAGCTCCACCAGGCGTATCAGCAGTTCGTTGGCGCGGCGGGTTTGGTTGGTGAAGAAATACACATCTACACCGGCGCTGAGGTACTCGGCTTTGCTGCTGTCTAATTTCAGCACGCGGTTTACATCGGCCAGTGCGGCTTCGTAGTTTTTTACATTGATGTAATGCCGCGAGCGTTCGATGTACAAATCAAGATTGTTAGGCTCTTTCAGCAGCTTATCATTGATGGCCTGCAGTTTCAGGGCCATTGAATCTTTGGGCGCAGGTTTATCAGCAGGAGTACCCTCGCCGCAGCCGGCCGAGAAGTTGAGCAGGAATGCCGCAAAAGGCAGCAGAAGAAGTACGCGAATGGACATAATTAACTGGTGTGCATGAAAAAACACATCCCGAAGGTACACACTCTTTGCAAGTTGTGATACTCCGGGATGTGTAAGCGGCTAATTTCGCTTTGCCGGTGGCGCCTTCTGTCGGGTCTTACTGCCGACGCGGGCGGCCGTTTCCGGCGGCGAATGCTTTTGTGTGTACTTTTCCGGGCGTGCCTATGCTGCTTTTTCTCCGGCAATTTGCATGTGTTGATCAGTCTGCATTACGGTGCATGCCCAATCTTCTTCTCTTCCATCGCTCACTCCTTGCAAATTGCCATTTCTGCTTCACGCCATCCTCACCACCGCTGCGCAACTGCAAAAACGGACACAGCCAGGCTAACCATGGCAAATGACTGTGCCGTTTTTGCCGCTTTAGTATTTAGCAGCGGCTTATCCTGCTGCTCAGCTTTCAACTGCAGCTTCGGGCGCCGGAACACCGCTCAGGGCTTCACGGATTTGCGCTTCTATGCGCTCCATGACTTCGGGATTGTCGGCAAAGAGGTTCTTCACCGCATCGCGTCCCTGACCTAATTTCATATCCTCGTAGCTGAACCACGAGCCGCTTTTCTTGATAATGCCGTGTTCCACACCGAGGTCGATGATTTCACCCACACGCGAAATGCCTTCGCCGAAGAGAATATCAAACTCAGCCTGACGGAACGGCGGCGCTACCTTGTTCTTAACCACTTTCACACGGGCACGGTTGCCGGTGGCGGTTTCTCCGTCTTTAATTTGTCCGGCACGGCGGATGTCGAGACGCACCGAAGCATAAAACTTAAGCGCATTACCGCCGGTGGTGGTTTCGGGGTTACCGAACATTACACCAATTTTCTCGCGCAGCTGGTTGATGAATACGCAGCAGCAGCCGGTTTTGCTGATGTTGGCTGTGAGTTTACGCAAGGCCTGCGACATCAAACGCGCCTGCAAACCCATTTTCGAATCGCCCATTTCACCTTCGATCTCTGCTTTGGGCGTAAGTGCCGCCACCGAGTCGATTACCAGAATATCCACCGCACCCGAACGAATCAGGTTATCGGCAATTTCCAGTGCCTGTTCGCCATTGTCGGGCTGCGAAATAAGCAGGCTTTCAATATCCACGCCTAATTTCTGTGCATAAAAACGGTCAAACGCGTGCTCCGCATCCACAATGGCTGCAATGCCGCCCTGCTTCTGCACTTCGGCAATGGCATGAATGGCCAGCGTAGTTTTACCGGATGATTCGGGACCGTAAATCTCAATAATACGGCCTTTGGGATAACCGCCCACACCCAGCGCAATATCCAGCGCCAGCGAACCGGTGGGAATTACTTCCATAGCCTCCACCGGACTATCGCCCAGCTTCATAATTGTTCCTTTGCCGTAGGTCTTCTCAAGTTTATCAATCGTCAACTGCAATGCCTTCAACTTCTCTTTGTTCACTTCCTTTTCTTTGCTGTCTTTAGCCATGGTAATGGTTGTTAAGGTTCTTTTTATGTAATAATTGGCTTGGGAACGGATTCAGCGTTCTTTCCGATGCAAACCTACAAATAAGGTTTTACGTGTCAAGTTTTTTGACGAAAATTTTATTAACAACGCTTAATATTTCATACTGAAATGAGCGTTAAAACCAAAACAATAATCACATTATCAGTACATTATAAAAATATAGCGGAATAAAATATTTTTTATCCCGCCACACTGTTTTTAATAGCTAAAGGTAATAATCCGGTTCTTTACCCAAGAATCTGAGCCGCATGTCCGGCCGTATCCACCTCCGAAATTACTTCCTCAATCTTCCCTTTTTCGTTGATTACGAAAGTAGTACGGTTTATTCCGTCGAAAATACGTCCCATAAACTGCTTTTTACCCCACACATCATACGCCTTAATAAGCGAAAGCTCGGGATCGGAAATGAGCGGAAAAGGCAGATCGTACTTATTGATAAAGCTCTGGTGTTTCTTCACCGTATCGGCACTTACGCCAAGCACGGCATAACCGGCCTTTAACATGGCTTTGTAGTTATCGCGCAGGCTGCAGGCCTGTGCGGTGCAGGCGGGTGTGCTGTCTTTCGGGTAGAAATACAGCACAATTTTTTTGCCTTTGTAGTTTTTAGCATCAAATTCGGTTCCGTCGTGCAGGATGCCGTGTATGGCGGGTGCTTTATCGCCTGCTTTGAGTTTGGTATGGTGTTTTTCGAATGCCACGTGTTTTGCTGCCTTGATTAGGAATTTGTGGAGGATTGTCATTAACATTTAAACACCGCATAATGAATATTGTTCTACTTACTTTTTTCTTCTTGTTAATATGATTCTTTGGGAGCTTTCACATTCTTTACAATCCGGACTGCATTTCTCTATCCTTGCCAGATCAAGTTTTCTATAATTCATTTTATTAATTCTATAATCTAAAGGAAAAGTGTTGCAGAATTGCAGGAAAATAGCCGGACGAAAAGAAAGATATAGCGTATCCGCAATTTTCGATGGTTCGTTTACTATAATATTTGCCGGTGAATAACCGGCATAGTAAATATTTATTGTAAGAGGAAAATATGACCGGTGAATAACCGCATTTAATTTCCCTTCAACATCTGCCACAAATAATTTTCGCCACACTGTATCAGCAGTTGATTTGAATACGATCAATGCACTAGATGCAGGATAAATTGAATCAATTTTAAACTCAGGAAACCGGCCAGTTAATATGGCATCTCCGACACGAACCGGGTTAGTTGTATCAACAGGCGCAAGAATTGTTAATGAAATAGAGCAGCTATCGGAATTTACAGGAAGATGAGAAAAAAAGGATCGGTATGAATTTGATGTGTCTTTGTTCAGTGTAAGCATATTGCGATTAAGTATATAAGTGCCGGTAATTTCGCTTGAATATACACAACCTCCCTCGCTATATCTGAAAGTACTGTCGGAATAAAATTCAAAACTCTGCCATGTCATACCGGTAGATAAACTGTAACTTCTACTGATGTATCGGTCATGGAAACAACCCGATAAAAGCAAAATCAGTATAGATGCTGGTGTACCAACAAATAAATAGTATTTCATTTCAATACTTTTTTGATCGCCGGAGTCTTATACTACGGGTATGTGCATTTCCACAACCTGGAATTATTTGCGCGCTGGTTCTTACTAAATGAAGTTTGCGCCGGTTCATCCTTAAAATTCGGTATTCCTGAGGGAAAATGGGATAAAGAAACAATAGTTGCTCACCTGATCCGGCCAGAAAAATAGAATCTGCGGTATTTACAGGCCTGTCTAACACAAAATTATTTTGTCCGTAACCCAGATAGCGGGTTTGTATTTTTATTGGAAAAAGGTATTTGTGTACGTGTAATGACACCACTCCGTCAATATTTGCAACCAGTTGTTTTTTCCACGAGGTATCAGTTTCAGAACTTAAATTAAATAGTGTAAAGGGGATTGGATAAATTGTGTCCAATCGCTCAAATACGGTAAACGAAAGCAAACAACTGTCGCCAACAGGTTCTGTATGGTGAATGCGCGATGGTACAGGTGCTGGTTTTAATGTGTCGGCAAAAAGCGTTAATTTCCTATTCACAATTGTGTAGTTACCAGATATTTCCCCATGATGGGTGCAGCTACCCTCCTTCCATGTAAAAGTGCTGTCAACGTTGAACTTGAAACTTTGCCATGTTACACCGCTGGAAAAACTATATGTGACGTTGGGGTGTTTATTGGGAATACATGCAGTGAAGAAGAATAACAGGAAGATTAACACTATACGCATACCGGATAAACGAAGGCAAAGGATTAATTCCATATCAGAAATACAAATAATACTCCTTCGTCAACTCCTTATACTCATCCGTATAATTCTGCTCATTCAAACTATCCTTTTCAATAACCAGCGTGGACTCGGAAAAATGCGGCTTGGGCTGCCAGGCAAACTGCATGAGCCAGCGTTTTTCGGCTTTTTCGGGTGTGGTTTTTACGCGGGTGAAGCGTGTGAGGTGCAGTCCGTGCGAGGCCGCCTGCGCAAGAAATTTCACGCCCTCGCGCGAAGGGAGAATGACGCAGAATTTACCATCGCGGGTGAGCAGTTTGGATACGCCTTCGAGCAAATCGGTAAAGGGCAGCAGAAGCTGATGCCGGGCGGCCGCGCGCGATTTTTCGGCGGCAGTTACCGTTTCGCTGAAGTAAGGCGGGTTGCTTACAATGAGGTCGTAACGCTCATCGGTGCCGGCGGCAAAATCCTGCAGCGACTGGTGCATTACGCGGATGCGTTCGGGCCAGGGACTGGCGGCGGCATTGCCACGCGCTTCCTGCACGGCGGTTTCGTCAATGTCGATGGCATCTATCTGCGCGCCGCATTTCTGGGCCAGCATCAGTGCAATTACGCCCGTGCCGGTGCCGATGTCGAGGATGCGGCGCACACCGTAGGTTTTTACCCACGCGCCCAGCAACACCGCATCAGTGCCCACTTTCATGGCACAGCGGTCCTGGCGGACGTTAAACTGCTTAAAGGCAAATGTGGCAGACGGCATAAACGATGCACGCAGGGTGCGGGTCGGTTTTCGCTTTACCAAAATACACAAATTCGGCAAAACAGCGCCGCATGGGTTTATTCCTCGTCGGGATCCACCGCAAACGGATTGAAATCGCCGTCGAATTCCTCCTCATCGTTGCCGCTGCCGAGGTAAATATCAATCAGCCCTTCGGGCGCGGCAATGTGCAGCTCGCGCGCCTTGCGGTCAACCTTTAGCACCACGCCGGGCGCCAGCGGAATCAGGATTTCATTGCGTCCCTCGCCTACCTGCAAAACAGGTTGCTGCAACCGGTCAATTACGCTCACCGCATCGCCAATTTTACCTTTTTCCGAATCAATAACGGCAAAGCCCGGAATTTCGTGAAAGTAAAACTGTTTGTCATCGAGCTTGGGCAGTGCAGCCAGCGGCAGAAAGGCTTCGCAACCTACCAGTGCTTCGGCAGCGGCGGGCGTGGTTACATCTTCAAACGCCACGGTAAGGTTATTGTTGAGCAGCCGCGCGTGAGTAATGAAAAACGGTGTAAGCGTGCCGTTTATATCCAGAAAAACCGCATCCAGCGTGCGGTAGCGGGCCGGCTCATCCACATCAAGCTGAATTACCACTTCGCCTTTCAGTCCTGAAGTGCGGCGCACAAAGCCGGCAGAGTAACATTCGCTTTTTTTCATGGCTTTAAATTAAAATGAGAACCTCTAAAAAGTAAACGATTGAGGCGGACAAAGGAACGAAAACCGGAGTTTACTTGTGTAAATGAGGATTTTCGTGCTGCACCCAATGAGGATATTTTGCTTTTTTGAAGTTCTTAAATGATTAACGGTCAGCCCTGGGGGACTGACCGTTAAAGTAATAATTGCAGGGAAAGGAAGATTATCCGTTATTTTCGGCCGGTGCTTCAGCTTCTTCAGCGGCGGGGGCAGCTTCTTCAGCAGCGGGTGCTGATTTGGCAGCGATTTTAGCAGCGGCTTTTTCACGGGCAGCAGTTTCATCAGCCATACGTTTTGCAGCGGCGCTGCGCTCAGCTGAAGAAAGTTTGCTTTTCTTGCCTTCAATTTTGCTGTTTTTCTCTTCAAGCCATTTTGCCAGTTTGGCATCGGCCTGCTCCTGTGTGAGTGCGCCTTTTTGCACACCGCGATACAGGTGGTAACGGAAAAGAACACCTTTGTACGAAAGAATCGCACGGGCGGTGTCTGTAGGCTGGGCGCCTGTTTTCACCCACTCGAACGCACGGTCGAAGTCGATATCAATCGACGCCGGGTTGGTGTTCGGGTTGTAGGTGCCAATTTTTTCGATAAATCGCCCATCACGTGGGGAACGACTGTCCGCAACAACGATATGGAAATAGGCGTAAGCCTTTTTACCATGGCGCTGGAGTCTGATTTTCGTCGGCATTTCTGCGGAGAATTAAGTTGTTGATAAATAGTGAATACCCGTTTTTCGGGACGGCAAATGTAGGGAGATTTGGTAAACTAACAAGCATCCACGCGTAATTTTCTCAAAAATGCCCTTCTTTCCATCCCTTCGTTCGGTATCTTTGGCCGCATTGAAGCACAAACCTATGAAAATTGCATTGCTGGGCTACGGCAAAATGGGCAAAGTAATTGAACGCATGGCCACCGAACGCGGTCACGAAGTAATTATCCGCGCCGATGCCGGCTCCATTCAACACCTCACCGCCGAAGAACTGGCTAAAGCCGATGTAGCCATCGAATTCAGTGCACCGCATGCCGCGGTGGCCAATATGCAGCGCTGCTTTGCGGCAGGCGTACCCGTAGTTACCGGCACCACCGGCTGGCTGGCAGCCTTGCCGGAAGTAGAAGCCGCCTGCCACGCCGCAAACGGAAGCCTGTTTTACAGTTCCAACTTCAGCCTTGGCGTTAATCTTTTCTTCCGCCTCAATAAATACCTTGCCGCCCTCATGCAGCCGCACACCGGCTACCGCGCCGAAGTGGAAGAAATACACCACATCCACAAGCTCGATGCGCCCAGCGGCACCGCCATTACGCTGGTAAACGGCCTGCAGCAGCACTTTACCCGGCAGCCCGAAACCAAAACCTACATGCACCGCGGCCCCGAAAACACCGCCCCTGCCGAACTGCCCGTGGTTTCCATCCGCACCGACGAAGTGCCCGGCACCCACACCATCCGCTACACATCGGCGGTTGACCGCCTCAACATTACCCACGAAGCGTTCAGCCGCGAGGGTTTTGCACTGGGCGCGGTAGTAGCCGCCGAATGGCTGCCCGGCCGCAAAGGCATTTTTGGTATGGACGATCTGCTCGGGCAGGCCGTTTTACCTTCCGAATAATCAATTTACCATTCAAACCCTTTAAAAAACCTTAACATTTACCCAATCCCGAAAACGGCTTACCTTGCAGCCGATTCATTTTAGCTTATGCGTCCGATACACATTTTTCTTCTGCTCAGTCTGGTGGCTCTTTTTGCCGGGCTTTATAAAATTTTTGAGAAAGCCGGCGAGAAAGGCTGGAAAGCACTCATTCCCGGCTACAACTTCTACGTGTGGCTCAAAATCCTGAAAAAGCCCTGGTGGTGGCTTATTCTCATACTCATTCCCACGGTGGGCGTGTTTATGCTGCCCATAATGTTTGTGCTCACGGCAAACTGTTTTGGCAAACGCAGGTTTACCGACCACGTTGTTGCCGTGGTGGCCTATTTCATTTACATGCCCATGCTGGGCTTTTCGAAAACACTTAAATTTCTGGGTGTTCCGCCCGAAGAAAAGAACCGCCACTGGCTCAAGGAATGGGGCGAGGCCGGTGTGTTTGCCGTGGTGGCCGCCACGCTTATCCGTTCTTTTTTCTTCGAGGCGTTTGTTATTCCTTCCTCGTCCATGGAAAGCACCCTGCTTACCGGCGATTATTTGTTTGTGAGCAAAATGAGCTACGGCGCCAAAATTCCTTCGGTGCCGCTTACCGTGCCGTTTACGCATAACACGCTGCCCTTTACTGAAACAACACCCTCCTATCTCGACTGGATAGAACTGCCCTACATGCGTTTACCGGGATTTGGTAAAGTAGAACGCGGTGATATTGTAGTGTTTAATTTTCCGGAAGGTGATACTGTTTATTCCGGTAACCGCAATGCAAGTTATTACAGGTATGCACGCGAAGGAGGCCCGCAATTCCGCAATCAGGTGATCGATAATGGTGAAATTGTGGTTCACCCGATCGACAAGGAAGACAACTATGTAAAACGTTGTGTGGCTGTAGCAGGAGATGTGCTTGAAGTTAAAAACAGAACTATTTTCATTAATAATACCCAGCAGGCACTCCCAAAAGATGCGCTTTTTGCCCAGCAGTATTACGAACCGAATGTTTTCGTAGATCCTAATGATCAGCAGGGAAATTATTTATACAGTCAGTCAATTTATGCCCGCGTAGCTAAAGCGGGTGTAACCGACAAATCATCCTCTCAATTTGTTGATCAGAAAGGCACATACTTTCATACCCCCGTTCGTCCTGCTGATGCAGAAAAATTCAGAAACGTAACGGGGTTTGCCAGCGTGGATGTTATTGATTCGGCCGGAAGACCGGGGCCGGATGTGTTCCCGCAGGATACCAATTACCGCTGGAACCGCGACAATTTCGGCCCGCTGCAAATACCCAAAAAAGGCTTAACCGTTCCGCTCACCCTCAAAGATCTTCCGCTCTGGCGGCGTGTGATTCAGGTGTACGAAGGGCACGACCTGAAAGTAAACGGCAGCACCATTCTCATCGACGGCAAACCCGCTACCAGCTACACGTTTGAGCAGGATTATTATTTCATGATGGGCGATAACCGCCACAACTCGCTCGATTCGCGCTACTGGGGTTTTGTGCCCGAAACACACATTATCGGCAAGCCGGTATTTATCTGGTTTTCGAAAGGCGATTTCAGCGGTTTGCGGCCTGAGCGGATGTTTACGTTTGTGGGACAAAACGGCCCCGGCAAATCGTATCTGCTTTGGTTTGCCATTGGTATTGCCGGTATCTGGGGCTTCAATTATTTCCGTGGCAAAAACAAAGCGAAAAAGGCAGATACTGTAACCACTTCTGCCAACCGCAACAAGAAATAATTTCTGAATGGACGAAGATTTTGACGACGACATCCAGGATGATCCCTCGGCCGATTATGAATTGACCGATGCGGAGGAACTTGCAGCCGACGGGCTGGAAGCGGCTGCTGATGCCGTACCGGAAGCACCTGCAGGAAAAAAGAAACGTCGCCGCCATCCGGTGCGTGAATGGGTGGAAGCCCTGCTCTTTGCTTTTTTCGGCGTGCTGCTGCTCAAACTCATCGTGTTTGAACCGTTTGCCATTCCGAGTGATTCGATGGTCCGCACCCTGCAAACGGGCGATTACATTATTGTAAACAAATTAGCCTACGGCGCACGCATGCCCATGACGCCGCTGAGCCTGCCTTTTGGCCACCAAACCATTGGCACCACCGGCCGGAAGGCTTATCTCGACTGGTGGAACTGGGGCTACCACCGCCTGCCCGGCTACAGCGAAGTAAAGCTGAATGATGTAATTGTATTCAACTTCCCGGCCGAAGATTTGTTTGCCCTAAACGGTCACACACACGAATATCCGGTCGATCACCGCACTTACTTTATCAAGCGTGTGGTGGCACTGCCGGGCGATACACTGACCATACGCGATAAGGAAGTGTTCATTAACACCAAAGCAGTAAATGCGCCGGAGCTTTCGCTGTTTAATTACATTATTAAGATAGATTCGACGCGCGCCGACAGTGTAAAACTCAAAGGCCTCGGACTGATGCGCGAAAGCCGTCAGGGGCAGTATGTGCTTTACACCGTGGCCCTGCTTCCGCGTCAGGCCGATAGTTTGCGGCTGATTAAGCAGGTTACTTCGGTAGAGCCGGAAGTATCAAAAGCCGGCAGTTTTGATGAACAGATTTTTCCGCACAATGAGTTTTACCCGTGGAACCTCGACAATTACGGCCCGCTGGTAATTCCGCAGGCGGGTAAAACCATTAAGCTCACGGTGCAGAATCTTCCGCTTTACCAGCGCGCCATTGTGAGCTACGAGCACAATACGATTGAGCAGCGCGGCGATAGTCTGTACATCAACGGCAAGCTCGATTCGGCCTACACGTTTAAGATGAATTATTACTTTGTAATGGGCGACAACCGCCATTACTCCATGGATTCGCGCTACTGGGGCTTTGTGCCGGAAGATCATATTGTAGGCCGCGCCACCATGATTTTGTTTTCGTACGACCGCAAAAACGGCAGTGTGCGCTGGAACCGCTGCTTTGAAACGGTAAAATAGCCTTGTATGCCGCTTGAACTCATTCTGCTCATTGCTGCGGCTTTTGCAGCCGGTTTTGTAGATGCAGTGGTAGGCGGCGGCGGACTCATTCAGCTTCCTTCGTTTGTGCTGGCCTATCCGCAAATGCCTTTTGCGCAATTGCTGGGCACAAACAAATTAGCCAGTTTTGCCGGCACCAGTGTGGCCACCATACGCTATATGCTCACTACAGCCGTGCCGTGGCGCACCATTGCCCCTGCCCTGTTTTCGGCTTTGGTAATGGCGTGGACAGGCGCACACCTTGCCAGTCATTTAGACAAGGCCCTGATGCGGCCGGTGGTGCTTGTGCTGCTTGTAGCCGTGGCCATTTATACGTTTTTCAAAAAAGACCTCGGCCAGCACCGCCGCGAAACGCCGAAGGGGACAAAAGCGTTTCTGCTTTCGCTGCTCACCGGTGCCCTGCTGGGGCTTTACGACGGATTTTTCGGGCCGGGCACGGGCAGTTTTCTGATACTGATTTTTGTAACGCTGTTTGGCTACGAATTCCTTACAGCATCGGTATGCGCCAAATTGGTAAACTGCGCAACCAATGTAGCTGCACTTATTTACTTTGGTGTGCATGGCAATATTCATTACGCCATTGCGATTCCGGTAGCGGCAAGCAACATGGCGGGCTCGTGGCTGGGTGCACGCACGGCCTTGCGCAAGGGTAATAAGTTTGTGCGCGTGTTCTTCCTTGTGGTGGTTTGTGCACTTATTCTGCGCCTCGGCTATGATGTGTTTCTGAAACGCTGATGCGTTACGGTAAGCAATAAAAAACGCGGCTTTGCTGACTACGGCCGTATGCGGCATTAAGTAAGCAGCTCCGTTTAATCATGCTGCGTTTCATCATAAAATCAAGGAGCGTGCTACTCAACTGAATTTTGTGCCTTGCTGCCAGGGTAACCAAACTGCTGAACATCACGGCCGCATTTTAAACAGCATTCAGGCACACCTAGCGCAAAATGTTAATGTGTCCGGTTTTTCGCACCACCCCTGAGTCGCTGCAGTCGGCTTTGTAATCAATTAAATATACATAAGTATCTTCCTGCACAATTTGCTGTTTATAGCGGGCGTCCCACACAAAAGCAGTATCGTATGATTCAAAGATCAGTTCTCCCCACCGGTTGAAAATGCGGATATGAAATTCCGTTAATCCTTCCCCCTTCACCTGAAACACGTCGTTCAGACCATCGTTGTTGGGTGTGATGGTGTTGGGCACATACACAATTCCGTTATAGATATCGCCGGTCACTTCAACGGTATCATAAAGTACACACGCACCTGTACTCACAGTTACCGCATAGTAGCCCGGAACTGTTATTTCAATCGTTTGCGAGGTATCGCCTGTTGACCACAAATAGGAAGCGCCCGGATTCTGCGCATTGAGCATGATCCCTCCTTCTCTGCCACAAAGGGAGCGTGTTCCACCCAGTTCAGGGTTCTCCGCTTCATATACTTGTATTGTATCCGAAACAGGACAGGCCGGATGAAAAGCCATTGAAACAACATAAACCCCGGCCTGAGAAACGGTAATGCTTTGCTGGGTGGAATTGGTATTCCACAAATAGGCAGCACCCTGATTTTGTGCATTAAGCACAAGGCTGTTTCCGGGACATAAAATTGTATCATTGCCCAGCACCGGCTGTGGTACAGGGTGAAAGCTGACTGTCACCGAATCGTTTTTGATGCACGAACCGTTAATAATTTGCAAGCTGTACACGCCGGAGCTGTTAACCGTAAGCGTTTGTGTGGTATCGCCGGTTGACCATACATAAGCGCCACTTTGATTACCGGGCGAGAGAAGCAGATTTTGTCCCTGGCATAAACTGGTATCCGGGCCAAGATTGAAGGAAGAGCCACAGCCTCCGGAAAAACCAATCATCGGGCGGGCTACACAACCGGTTGCCACTGCATCGGTATCAATAGTTGAAAACTGAGTAACCGTAGCGAGTGTGAGAAATGCATAATTACTCATTATAGTTCCGCTGTATCCCGAGAATGAGATTTGAACAGCCAGATTATCCGAAAAATTATAGCTGAACGGAACCTGAAGGGGAATGGGCGTCCAGTTGTTTGCCGGAATATTTTGCGCACCTGTATTGGGTGTGTATGTATAGGATGCGGCATTAAGCACAACCTGTGGCGCCCCCACATTGAAATTGCTGGCAAACGTATCAACAGCCAGAGAAAGGCTGGTATGCCCCAGCGTAATAACCAGATTGGTAAGGTTAACGGCAGAAGCAGTGGCAGTACCGCCATGACGAAACCAAATTGTATCAATAGTAAGCAGACCGTTTACGGGACTTACCATTGAAGCGATTTCGGATTGCGTATAAATGCTTAGTGTTTTCTGAAACTGACCAAAATAATTGACCGTTGGCGCTGCCGTAGCGGGTACGTGAAAATAATGTGGCGGCGTATTTTGCGCTGATAGTGAGCCTGAAATAAACAGACAAACGATCAGCGCTAAAAAACTACGCGCGTGCAAATGAGTGAAAAACCATTTTTTACGCATTGAAAAGTAATGTTGTTGTGTTGAGCAATTCAAAAGTAAGCAGCCCAAAATCCTGCACAACTATTTCTTTTTGAATCTCAACACTTAAAAAGCCATAAATCCAAAAACAAACAAATGAATAACAGACACTTACACTATACACCCATAACAACACAAACCTGAGTTTAAGCGCCAGATTCAAGATGTTGAACAATAGTTTGCCCACCAGCTTTTGCATGAAACCAAAGGGAAAAATCGAAATATAATTTGTGCCCCTCTGGCTTAAGTAACGCGGCCTGACTGGTTATGTATTCGCTGAATTTCTCTGGCGGGCAGGGGGCTGTTAATTGTTTTCTGGCAAAAAGAAGGAAATTTTGCTCAAACGCTAAATTTTCGAGAATTTCAGTGTACTTGTTTTTTATGGACGTGACCATTGACTGAACGAGCTCATAATTACCAAGTTCGTAATGTGTGATTAAAGTGAGCAGGCGCATGTACACACGAACAAGAACAGGTTTTACTTCATCATCCTGCGATCCGAATTTGAACGAAGTTTGTAATGCCCCTTTGTAATCGCCGTTGGCTAAATACAAATACATTAGGTTATACCAGTACACATCAGTCACTTTCATTCCTAAATCAGCAAACAATTCATTGGCATGAAGCTCTTGCTTTTTTACAACTTCGAGTCCGCGCTTATATTCACGGTTTGCCAGATAAACCTGCGGGGTTTGGATTTTTAAGCGGTAAATAAGACGAACAAGCATTGGCATGGGCTTACCGTCAAATACTTTATTCAAAAAAGTATCTATACGGATAAATTCATCTTCAATCTCCGGCACCTTTCCCACCATACTTAGAAGCATTACTTTCCGCCAATAAATCAGGGTAAGTAATTTATACCGAAAACGCAGATTTTTTTCGGATGTTTCTATCATGTCAATTTGCCGGTTTACATGGAGCAATGCCTTTTCAATGTCCTTTTCTATAAAGGCAATTGCCCCAAGTATCATTTCGCGTAGCTGGTAATTGGCATTGCTTCCGGGATATTTCCCTTCAATTTCGATGAATTTATTTTTAATGGACTCAAGTGCTTTATCCATTTTGGAAGTGCTTATTAATCCATTATGCTGCACCAGCATATTCAATTCATAATCAATCTTGTAATAATCAAGCTCTTCACTTGCCGCCTGTTGCAGGCGTTGTGTCTGCTCAAATAAAGTACTTATCTCCGATTCGTTTTTTAGCGTGGGAACGCTGTTTTTTATGCAATCAGTAAGTATGGCTGCTGCATAGGGATGTATATTATAATCATTGGCGGTATCTGCCGCTTTGAATAAAAATTTCTGCTGTTGTTCCTTTAGTTCCTTTTCACCAAGAAATTCGGCAAAAATTAACTGCTCAAAAACTTGTTTTAACGGCGAACTCATACTGGCATAACTAACTGATTCCAGTATCGCTCTGTATAACCGGGAACGAAGTATCGTTATGTTTTTTTCCAGTCCGGCAGCCTTAATTTTCTTTCCAAGTTTTTTCGGATCATATTCACTTAATGAATCATAGATATCAAATAGCTGCACATATTTCCCCTCCTTATCCGGTGTGCCCGGAGCAGCATCGCGTTTAAACTTTTGTTTTTCACCTTTACTTAACGAATGGATCAGGTCAAATAAATCGTCGCTCGTTTTCATGTTCAGGGGATTGAATGACCAAACTTACTCATATTTCTTTCGGACACGTTGATCAGTAAAAAACGTATTTGACAGGTATTTGAAAAATTCAACACCTCATCAATGGTTTTCTTTTCTGATACCAATGAACGCCGGAAATACGAATTAATCATACCCCTATCTTTGCGCCATGTATGCCCAGCCTGCCCTATTAAGTCTGACCGTTCTCGGCCCGGTACAGTGGTACAGCAAATGGCTGCTGCACGATGAAATCCGCATCGACATTGCCGAGCATTACGTAAAACAAACCTGGCGCAACCGTTATTGTACAGACGGAGCCAACGGCACACAAATGCTCAGCATCCCCGTTATGCTTCCGTCTTCGCACACGCCGGTTAAAGATGTGGTGATCGACGCGCATACGCAGTGGCCGCTGCAACACTGGCGCTCCATACAGTCGGCCTACGGAAAATCGGCCTATTGGGAATATTACGCCGATTACTTTGCGCCGTTTTACAAAACTCCGCTGCCGCACCGGCTCATCGACATCAGCCTGCCCCTGCTCGATCTTACTTTGCGTTTGCTCAAACTGAACACAAGCTACACGCTTACTGAAGCGTATGAAAAAGCGCCGGCGCAAGTAACGGATTACCGAACGGCCATCAGTCCGAAAATTCCGTTCGAAACCGATGCCGCTTTTCAGCCTCAGCACTACACACAGGTTTTTTCCGACCGGTTTCCCTTCCGCCCCAACCTTTCCATCATCGACCTGCTTTGCAACACCGGCCCCGCTGCAGCCGATTACCTTCGCCAGTCAATCATTACCCCCTAACATAAACACATGCACCCGGCCGAAATTCTTGCACAGGGACATTCCAAAGCCTTAGCCACACAGGTGGTGAAATGGGTTGGAAATGATGCGAAACGTTTTTCCGAACTCGTTTCGCTTTTCCTCGGAAAAGACCTGCGCATCAGTCAGCGCGCGGCCATGTCGGTAATGTGGTGTGCCGATGCGCACCCTGAACTGATAAAACCCTGGCTGGGCAAATTCATTGAGCGGCTGGGCAAAGCAGGCAATCACAGCGCCATAGACCGCAACATTGTGCGCATACTGCAGTTTGTGCCGGTTCCCGAAAAACACCAGGGCAAACTGGCCGAAAAATGCTTCGGCTTTTTGCAGGCGGCCGAAACACCAATTGCCGTGCGGGCTTTTTCAATGACTGTATTGTTTAATCTGGTAAAACAATACCCCGAAATGGCCGACGAGCTGGAGCTGCTGCTGCGCGAATGGTTGCCCAACGCATCAGCCGGAGAAGCCAACCGCGCGGGTAAAATTCTTGTGCAGATTGAAAAACTCAGGCAGAAACACATTAAAGACCGGTGAGGATTGTGAAAAAGCCCGCGTGTATCGTGGCGGGAAATGTATCTTTATGCTCCAATTTAAAACAGGAATATGTCATCAGCCACTACCGATAAAATAGATATTGAATTTAACCGCAACGAAGACGCGCTTAAGCTGCTCATTTCGGCCATGGAACAGCGTTTTCAGAAGGTTGCGCTGGGCGGCGGCAAAAGCCGTATCGAAAAACAGCACGAGCAGGGCAAACTCACCGCGCGTGAGCGTATTGATTACCTGCTCGACAAAGATTCGCCGCGCATTGAAATTGGTGCGTTTGCCGGCGAAGATATGTATGCCGAACACGGCGGCTGCCCGTCGGGCGGCGTGGTGGTAATGATTGGCTACGTAAAAAAACAGCAGTGCATTGTAGTAGCCAACGACGCTACCGTGAAAGCGGGCGCATGGTTCCCCATTACCGGCAAAAAGAACCTGCGTGCGCAGGAAATTGCCATTGAAAACCGCCTGCCCATTATTTACCTCGTGGACAGCGCGGGCGTGTATCTGCCCATGCAGGACGAGATTTTCCCCGACAAGGAAAACTTCGGCCGCATTTTCCGAAACAACGCCATCATGTCGGCCGAAGGCATTCTGCAAATTGCAGCCATCATGGGCTCGTGCGTGGCGGGAGGCGCTTACCTGCCCATTATGAGCGACGAAGCTATGATTGTGGACAAAACCGGCACCATTTTCCTCGCCGGCTCCTACTTAGTAAAAGCCGCCATTGGCGAAAGCATCGACAATGAAACACTGGGCGGCGCCACCACGCATTGCGAAGTATCGGGCGTAACCGATTACAAGTGCAAAGACGATAAAGACTGCCTCGACCGCATCCGCAACATCATGGACAAGGTGGGCGCCACGAATAAAGCCGGTTTCAGCCGCACCGAAGCCAAACTTCCGAAGCTCGACCCGAAAGAAATTTTCGGCATCCTGCCCGATACCCGCGACAAAGCCTACGACATGCGCGAAATCATCAATCGCCTTGTGGACGATTCGTCGTTTGAAGAATACAAGGAGCTGTACGGGCAAACCATACTCTGCGGCCTTGCGCGCATTGATGGCTGGGCGGTGGGCATTGTGGCCAACCAGCGTAAAGTGGTGAAAAGCAAGAAAGGCGAAATGCAGTTTGGCGGCGTAATTTATTCCGACTCGGCCGACAAAGCTGCACGGTTCATTATGAACTGCAACCAGAAGAAAATTCCGCTGGTATTTTTGCAGGATGCCACCGGCTTTATGGTTGGTTCGCGTTCTGAGCAGGGCGGCATTATTAAGGATGGCGCCAAATTAGTAAACGCGATGAGCAATTCGGTGGTGCCCAAATTTACGGTAATCATCGGCAATTCGTTTGGTGCGGCCAACTATGCCATGTGCGGCAAGGCTTACGATCCGCGTCTGATTGTGGGCTGGCCTACGGCACAGATTGCGGTAATGGGCGGGTCGCAGGCGGCCAAAACACTGCTTCAGATTCAGGTAAGCACGCTCAAAGCCAAAGGACAGGAGCTTTCGAAAGAAGATGAAGATGCCATGTTCGAGAAAATCCGCTCACGCTACGAGGCGCAGATGTCGCCCTATTACGCGGCTGCGCGGCTTTGGGTGGACGCCATCATTCACCCGCTCGATACGCGGAAATGGATTTCGATGGGCATTGAAGCCGCCAACAATGCGCCCATTACCAAACGTTACAATGTAGGCGTAATTCAAACCTGAGTTCATACCACGGAGCAGCAAAAGCCTGCTCCGTTTTTCATTCACCGCATTCATACATCACACCATACACTTTACCCATGAAAAAACAATTTGCAGAAACCCGCGCACCTAAAAATCTCGACAAGGAAAAAGCCAAACAGCAAACCGGAAAATGGGTGGAAGAAATTGGCGAATTGCAGAAGATTTTCCACGCACAGGGCAAATACAGTTTGCTGATTGTGCTGCAGGGGCTGGATGCGTCGGGCAAAGACGGACTGATTGGTAAAGTGTTTGACGCCGTAAACCCGCTGGGCTGCACCGTAAAAGCCTTTAAAGCGCCCACGCCCGAAGAACGTGCGCACGATTTCCTCTGGCGTGTGCATCAGGCCACACCGGCGGCGGGCATGATACAGATTTTCAACCGCTCGCATTACGAAGATGTGCTGGTGCCGTGGGTAGAAGGATGGATTGATGAAAAAACGCTGCTCAAACGCTACAAAGCCATCAACAATTTCGAAGAGCTGCTGGCCGATAACAATACTGTGGTGCTGAAATTCATGCTCAACGTATCGCGCGAGGAGCAGAAAGAACGCCTGATGGAGCGCCGCACCGATCCCACCAAATTCTGGAAACACAGCGACGGCGACTGGGAAACCGCCAAAAAATACGATGCCTACATGCAGGCCTACGCGCGCCTCACCGAAGCCTGCAGCAAAACCGAATGGACCATTGTACCGGCCGATCAGAACTGGTATAAGGAATATGTGGTAGCCGGTAAAATAGCCGAAACCCTGCGCAAACTTCCGCTCCAATGGCCTGCACTGCAAAGCAGCCTGCCCGCCGTAAAACCGGCCCCGGCGGCAGGCACACAAAGCAAAAAGAAGGCAAAATGAAACGGCAGCTCATTACAGACGGCGTGCCCTGGGAAAGCCTTGCAGGCTACTCGCGCGCGGTGCGTGTAGGCAACCTTGTAGAAGTAGCCGGCACCACAGCCTTTGCCGATGGCAAGGTGGTAGCCCCCGGCGATATGTATGCACAAACACGCTTTGCGCTGCAAAAGATAGAACGCGCCCTGCAGCAGGCCGGTGCCTCGCTGGCCGATGTGGTGCGCACGCGCATGTATGTAACGGATATTTCGCGCTGGGAGGAAGCCGCGCGTGCGCATGGTGAGTTTTTTGGGGAGATACGCCCGGCCACTACGATGGTGGAGGTGAGTAAGCTGATTGATGCGGAGATGTTGGTGGAGATTGAGGCTACGGCGGTTGGGGGGGGATTTTTTGGGGTGAGGTTGTAACCGTTGAGAGCGTTTTTTTATGCGTATTTGTGTAGTAATATTGGAAGATATATGGAATGCGTTATAGGCGTATTATGTGCCCGAACCAATGTATTACACTGGTTTTCTGATGGTTATTTAGCCTGGAGCGTTATGTTGGATTGGGGTGGTGTTGCGTATATTTGGGAGTTAGGGGCAATATCACAGACACGAAAGTATGGACTGGAAAGAATTCATAACAAGACTGGACTTAACTGACAAAACCTCAAGTTTTGATTTTAAGTTGCCCGCATCGGACGACTTACTTGGAGACCTGCAAACACAATTTGGACTTCAGGAACTTCCTAGAGAACTTGAAGAATTATATAGACAAACAAATGGAGTTGACGAATTGCTAGGCGGACAAAAGATTGGTGAACTCATTTGGACAATAAGCAGAGTAATTGAGACAAACAAAGAGTACAGGAGCTATTCTGACTTTAAAGAACTTTACATGTCTTTTGACCAGCTTTTTTTTTTTCAGACGCAGGCAATGGAGACTTATTCGGTTTTGTAACTCTTAATGGAAAGTTTGACCGTTACGACATTTTTGTATGGAATCATGAAACGGATAGCAGGTCTTGGGTAGCACCAGACCTGACAACATTCATAAAATGGTGGACAAATGGAACAATCAAAGTTTGATAAAAATACAGCCGCTAACAAGGGGTTTGCAATAGCGGGGGGGCCGTGCTTCGCAGACACATTTGTGCAAGGCGGAAGTTCAGTTCTACTAATTAAGTTTAGTGTTAATTAAACCCGCCATTGCCCCCCAGAAACGTTAGCGGTAACCCTAAAAGACGACAC
Source organism: Bacteroidota bacterium (assembly GCA_020402865.1). Classification (NCBI taxonomy): domain Bacteria; kingdom Pseudomonadati; phylum Bacteroidota; species Bacteroidota bacterium. Next base: position 91,606 of record JADBYT010000028.1, read on the forward strand.
GAAAAAAGAAAACAAACAGTAAAAGGGCAGACAAAATGCCAACCCTTCGCAAAATTAAAAGGGCGGCAAGCCGAAACACAAACCAACGCTTTTGAAGCACATTTAATTTTGCCCAACCGCACCCAAGCCACCACAAGTGAATAGTTATCAAAAGTGTTAATAAAGTTTTATAATAAAGCTTGGCTAAAAGATCTTTAGATGTATATTTGGACAATACTTGTCAAGGCACAATATGTCCAAGATAAATAACACATCGTTCGGAGAATACATTAAGCAATTAAGGGAAAACAAACATCTTCCTTTAAGAAAAATTGCTGCTGAACTTGACATTGACACTTCAACTCTGAGTAAAATTGAAAAAAATGAACGGAATGCAAGCGACCATATCATAGAACGACTTTCAGAGATATTTGAAATAGACAAAGGAGAATTGAAAGTTCGTTACTTAAGTGATAAAATCACATATCAACTTTTAGAGGAAGAGGATGGGATTGAAATCTTGAAAGTTGCCGAACAAAAAATAAAATACTATAAGAAAAATGATAAGCACTAAAACCATTCAATACAAGTTACCCAAAGAATCTTTAATGCTTGTCCAAGAACCACAGATTAGATTATTTGAGGACGAGTTTAAAATATCTTCCAAAAAAGAGTTTATCGGTATAGAATTCAATCATCGTGGTTATACCGTTAACGACAAAATTGATTTGATAATAGATAGTAAAATTCAAACTATTGGTTTCTTTTCAGGTGCTGGTGGCCTTGATATAGGTTCACAACTTGCAGGGGCGAAAGTGATTTCTAGTTTAGATTTTGACAGAGATAGCGTGGCAACAATGAAAGCAAATAAATATTTCGCCCACTCTACTCACTTTCACAAGGACATTAAAGAAATGTATTCCAAGGATTATAATAAAATTATAAAGGCAAATAATCCTGAAAAACTAATCCTTGTTGGAGGTCCCCCTTGTCAACCATTTTCAAAGGCCGGTTATTGGGTGACACATAAAAATAGACTTGGAAGTGAAGACCCAAGAAATATGATAGGACAATACTTAAGAATAGTTGAAGAACTTCAGCCTGACGGATTCTTGCTTGAAAATGTAGAAAGTCTTTTGCATCCCAAAAACGCACAAGCAGTAACAGATTTAAAAGAAGCAATTGATAAACTAGGGTATAAATTTATTGTTTATCGTGCTGACGCTTTAGATTTTGGTGTGCCGCAAAAAAGAAAAAGAGTTTTCTTTATTGCTTCAAGAAAAGGCATTGTGGGAGAACCAATAAAAACTCACGGTGATGAATTAGAAATATTAGTAAATAAAAAATTGTTACCGCACGAAAGAGTTATTGATTGGATTGGGAAATTTGATTCAGATAAATACTTTGAAGCTGAAGAATTAACCAAAGGAAAAACTTACGATGAAGAATTAAAGCAAATACCACCTGGTCAAAATTATTTTGCTCTAACCGAAAGAAGCGGACATCCAAACCCAAAATTTGAAGCAAATAAGCGATTTTGGAATTTCCTATTAAAACTCCATCCAAATCAACCATCTTGGACTATTGCTGCTCAACCCGGTCCTTGGGTTGGTCCATTTCATTGGAATAATAGAAGATTAAGAGTTCCCGAAAGTGCTGCTATCCAAACATTCCCTGAAGACTACCATTTTGTAGGGACTAGGCGTTCAATACAAAAACAAATTGGCAACGCTGTTCCATCCCTATTAGGTAAAGCAATTGTTAAACATTTAATTTCTAATATTTAATGAAGCCAAAAATTGTAAGTATATTTTCGGGAGTTGGTGGTATTGATTTCGGATTTGAAAAAGCAGGATTTGAAACAGTTTTTGCATCTGATATTTGGGATAAAGCTTGTGAATCATTAAAAGCCAACTTCCCAAATTCAGAGATTGTTTGTGACACAATTGAGAATGTTGATTTTAAAAAAATTAAAATGAAACATAAAATCATTGATGGTTTAGTGGGAGGTCCTCCTTGTCCTCCTTTCTCTAAATCTCGATTTTATCGTAAAGAAAAAGAAAGAGGTATTGATGATGAAGATGGTTTTATGACAGTTTCAAATTACTTTAGAGCAGTCGAAGAATTAAATCCAAAGTTTTTCTTTTTTGAAAATGTCCACGGATTTGTTTTTAAACCACATCAGACAGCTTTGGAATTGGTCGAAAAAGAAAGTGAAAGACTAGGGTATAAAATATTTCACAATGTTCTTAATGCTGCTGACTTCGGTGTCCCACAAACAAGACAACGTTTTATTTGCATTGGTGTAAAGAAAACGATGAAGGATTTCAAATTTCCTAAGCAAACGCATTCTGACCCAGCAAAACCAACAAAAGGAACAAAACCGTGGGTGACTTGTGGCGATATCTTAAATGATATAGATTTTGACTCTCCAGAGGACAGTAAAATGTTAGCAGGTTCAAAACATAAGGACCTATTAAAATTAGTTCCACCAGGAGACAATTATTTATTTTTCACAAAAGAGAGAAACCATCCAAAACCCATTTTCAAATGGCGTTCAAGATATTGGTCTTTCTTATTAAAACTATCACCCGAAAGACCTTCTTGGACGATTCAAGCCAGTCACTCGAATAATATGGGTCCATTTCATTGGAAAAATAGATTTTTGAGAATTGAAGAAATAAAAAGAATTCAATCATTTGAAGATAAACATATATTCTTAGGCTCATATAAAGAGCAATGGAGACAGATTGGTAATGCTGTCCCACCTTTATTAGCTTATAGAATTGCGAATGAAATTAAAAAACAATATTTTAAATAATGAGCGTAAGAAACACCATAATCTTAAATCATTCAGACTTAAAGTATTTGCTGATTGATAGTTTGCGTTTGTATTCAGATAATGTAGTATTCATTGATGGAAACAATCCATACCGCTTTTCAATTAACAAAAAGACATTTTATGTCTTAATCAAGAATGTTCACGAATCTGGTGACGGTAGAGGCAATCAAGATGAGTGTAGAATTCAAGTTGCGAAAACAGGCAATTTTAATGATGCCCTGAATTCAAGAATAGATGTAATTGTCCTTGGTTATTTTGCAGATGAAAAAGTTTTCACAGCTTGGAATCCATATTTAATGAGGGACCGATTTAATCAGAAACAGACAATCTCTTTATATTCAAGATTTTCCGTTCAAATACATGCAGCTAAAAATAAAATAGCCACATATCGGGATACTAACGGACAATCAGTAATCAGTTTTTTACCAGACTATCTTGGACTCTATTTGGAGAACTTATCAAACATCCATTTGCTACCAGACGATGAATTATTAGCACTCGTGAATGAATCAGACTCTTTGAATTCAAATAATCAAGACGGCTTTGCAGACTTTCCTGAGGGACATTTAACAATTACACATACAAGGTATAAACGCGACCCAAGATTTAAATCTATAGTTTACGCTGCTTACGACAACCGTTGTGCTATGTGCGGAATTCAGTTGGAATTAATTGAAGCTGCTCATATTGTTCCACATTCACACGAAAGAGGAACTGACGACATTGGTAATGGTATTAGCCTATGTGCATTACATCACACAGCTTATGACCGTTCCTTGATATATTTTGATAACGAATTTAATATTTTGATAAACAATAGTAAAATGGAATACTTAGAGAAAGTTGGGCTTGATTCAGGTTTTCGGAAGTTTCAATCACTTGCCTTCGACAAAATACAAATGCCGACAAATCACACATTAAGACCAAACATTGAAAATATAAACATAGCAAATCATATAAGAGGAATAGTTTAGCCAATGCATTTGGGGGCATATTTATATTTTTACTAACGCACAGACCAACGCTAAAATCCCCTGAAGCCTCCCCCAAAAAAACACCCCACCCAAACCAACTATTTCGCACAAAGCAAAGAAAAGCCCTGATTCCCCCCCCCAAAAAAAAATCACTCCTTCACAAACTTCACCACTACCCTATCCCCCGCCCCGCTCACAAAATTCATCGCATACACACCGGCCTCCAGCATGCCCACATTAATCTGCAGCAGCGCATCAGCCGCAGAAACAGCCTGTGTATGCACCATTCGCCCTGCCACATCGGTTACGGTAAGCAGGCCGTTTTGTGCGGTGGTAAACTGCACATTCAGCACATCGTGCGCGGGCGAGGGCCAGCAGTTGAATGCGGCGGTGTTTTGCCCGTGTACGGAGGCCAGCACATCCACCACAAAGCGGATATCGGTAAACGCGGCGGGCTGGCGGGTGTCGAACAAACGCACCACCACATCGCCAATGCCGCTGTTGCCGTAGGGATAAATGTGAATATAGACCAGATCACTGTCGCCGGGCAGGATGTTCCAGCTTGCACTGTCGTCGGGAATGGAGAAGCAGTAGTATTCTGTGCATACCGATGAGCGCCACCAGCCGGGAATGTTTTCCTGGGCACGCACCCAGCGCATGGGAAGTGTATCGGCTGTGGTGTTGTAAAATTTCACATAGCCCGACACAATGTCGGTGGCCTGGGCCGGGCCGCTGAAATAAACTACGGTATCGGCCACGGTAAAAGTTTGCGCGCGCAGGCCGGCGGCCAGAAGCAAAATTCCGAAGCAAAGCAGTAGTTTTTTCATACCCAAATATAGCTAAACCCGGCCAAACGCAAACAGAAAAGGCTGCCTGCCTGCGCTTTTCATGCACACACAAACAGCCTTGAAATGCCGGGCAAACTGCCGCCAACCAACCCCAAAGTTAAACGGCAGCCTGCTTGCGGCTGAAGATGCTGCGAATTACAGCACCTGAATGGTTTTGGCAGCCACTGCCGGAGCCGCCTCGCGCTTGGGCAGTTCGAGCAGGAGAATGCCGTTTTTGTAGGTGGCGTTTACTGCATCTTCGTTTACCTTGTCTTTGGGCAAACGGAAACTGCGGCTGAACGAACCGTAGCGATACTCGATGCGGGTGTAGTTTTTCTCCTTCTCGTTTGTTTCGGTTTTGTGTTCGGCCGACACGGTGAGCACGTTGTTTTCAATGTTCACCTTAAAATCGTCCTTCTCGAAACCGGGCGCGTTAAATGAAAGATGAATTGACTTTTCATCCTCACTCACATTTACCGCAGGCATGAACGAAGCCTGATCAGTTCCGAAAAATGAATCGTTAAGGACAGATGAAAAAGGCATGCCGAAGAAAACAGCGTTGCGGCGAACGGGAGCAAATTTTGTGTTATACATGGTTTTGTTGTTTTTAAGTTAGTCGTATTTTATTGCCGGATTATTTTAACCGACGCACACACTTATTCAATTTCAATACCATTTCGTAAAACACTGATTTTCAAAGACAAAATGTCATTTTTGATCTATTCAAGCTGACATAATTTCAGTTTTCTCATCATCAACCTGACATTCTTTCAGTATATCCATTTAAACAGTTTAAGAAAACTATTTACGTGCGCTTAACCCGGCTTTACACACGGGTAACTGCGTGGTAAGTATTTGCATGCACGATGGTGATGCAAGCATGATGTGATGTTTACGCGGAGCACACATTAACAAAGAATATTTGCAAAACCAAAAGCCGTGAGTAAAACATCCTACCGCACCATTGTGCTTTCCGATCTGCACTTAGGCACATCGGCCTCGAAAGCAAAAGAAGTTTGTCGTTTTCTGCGCCACCACAAATGCGAAACGCTTATTCTGAACGGCGATATTATTGACGGCTGGCAGCTGCGCAAATCGGGTGTGTGGAAGAAAAAACACACGCGCTTTTTCCGCATGGTGCTTAAGCGTGCGGGCAAAGGCACGGAAGTTATTTACGTACGCGGCAACCACGATGATTTTCTGGATGAAGTGCTGCCGTTCAGGCTGGGCAATTTTTCGATTGTACGCGATCATGTCTATGAGTCGAACGGCAAACGCTACTTTGTAGTGCACGGCGATATTTTTGATACCGTAACCACCAAGCTGAAATGGATTGCCAAGCTGGGCGATGTGGGCTACACGTTTTTGTTGTGGCTGAATAAACACTATAACCGCTGGCGCGAAAAGCGGGGTAAACCTTATTACTCACTTTCGCAGGTGGTGAAAGCAAAAGTAAAAGGTGCGGTTTCGTTTATTTCTGATTTTGAAGAGCAGCTGTGCGAAGTGGCGCGGATAAAAAATTGCGACGGGGTTATTTGCGGACACATTCACACCCCCGCCGATAAATACATCAAAAACATTCACTACCTCAACTCCGGCGACTGGGTGGAATCGCTTACCGCCCTTGTGGAGACGCATGAAGGCGAATGGAAACTCATCTACTACGCCGACTGGATACACACCCTTGCGCCAGAAAAGCCGCAAAGCAATCAGGCCGCGGCCGATTTTTCTCCACTTACACCTTTTACATCCTTGCAAACAGCATAACCCATGCGCGTATTCTTTATTATTCAGGGCGAGGGGCGCGGCCACCTTACGCAGGCATTGGCCATGCAGCAACTCCTGCACGAAAAAGGCATTGAAGTATGCGGCGCCGTAGTAGGCAGCAACAAAAACCGGCAAATCCCCGAATTTTTCAGCCGGCGCATGCAGCCTGTTACCGTAACGCTGCTGCCCAGTCCGAACTTTGTGAAATGGAAAAACCGCGGCATCAATCTTTCCGGCACTGCGTGGCAAACCATTACCCATTTGCGCCGCTACCGCCGCAGTGTAAAACTGCTCGATGCACTCATCCGCAGCACACAGCCCGATTTAATTATCAACTTCTACGAACCGCTTTCGGCATTGTGGAAATTCCGCTACCGCGGTAAAGTGCCTGTGGTGTCTGTTGCGCACCAGTACATGATGCTGCACAAACGCTTTGCACATCCGAAAGGGCATTGGCTCGACAGGCAAATACTGAACGGCTACACACGTTTTACGGCCTATGGTTCATCGGCCATGCTCGGACTTTCGTTTTACCCCATGTCTGACGATGTGTCGAAAAAACTGTTTACCGTGCCGCCGCTGCTGCGGCCCGAAGTGGTGAAACAGCATGCCAGCCGGGGCAATCATTTTCTGGTGTATATGGTTAATGCGGGCTATCTGAATGATGTGGCCAAATGGCACAGCACACATACCGAACTCGAGTTTCATGTATTTACCGACCGCAAACAGGAAGCCGAAACCGAAATGCTGCACGAGAATTTTTATGTGCATACACTCAGCGACGTGAAGTTTCTGAAATACATGTCGTCGTGCAGCGGACTCATCACCACAGCCGGTTTCGAATCGGTGTGTGAGGCAATGTATCTGGGCAAGCCGGTGTTTATGATTCCGGTAGAATATCATTTCGAGCAGTTCTGCAACTCGCGCGATGCGCACAAGGCCGGTGCAGGCATTTACAGCACGAAATACGATATTGAACGGTTTCTGAAATGGCTTCCCTCCTACACGTCGCGTTCGGGCGAGTTTAAGGAATGGGCCACACAGGCCGATCACCTTATCGGCAATCATATCCTGCGCATTCTTCACACACACCAGCAAACGGCCACCGGCATTCGCCCGGGTGCTGCCGAGGTTTAAACTAACTTCTATCTTTGCACCTATGAGCCGCAAACGCATTGCGTTTATCATCAATCCCAATTCGGGCAGCAACCGGAGCACAAACCGCACCGAGCTTATCCGCAAGCTTCTGCCGCAAACGGCCGACTGTACCATTATCGAATGGAACCAGGTAAACGACCGCGACCGGATTTTTGCCGATGTGCTTGCCGGCAATTACGACATAGCCGTGGCCTGCGGCGGCGACGGCACCGTAAACCAGCTTGCACACGTACTAAGCGGCAGCAATACGGCGCTGGGCATTTTGCCTTTCGGCTCGGGAAACGGGCTGGCACGCCACCTGGGCATACCCATGAATGTAGCGGCAGCCATGCGCATTATTGAAGGCGGGCATTGTGTGGAGATGGACAAAGGCCACATCAATGACCTTACGTTTTTCTGCACGGCCGGCACCGGTTTCGATGCACGCATCGGCCAGCTTTTTGCCGAAAGCAACACACGCGGCTTCTGGACTTACGCCAAAATTACCCTGCGCGAACTGCGAAGCTACACCCCCGAAACCTACACCATTGAGGTTGACGGCCTCACCTACAAGCACAAAGCCTTTCTGGTTACTGTAGCCAATGCCGGACAGTATGGCAACAATGCATGGATTGCCCCGCTTGCATTGGTAAACGACGGTATATTGCACGTATCGGTGCTCGGCAAATTCAGCTGGTACGATGTGCCTGCACTCATCTGGCGCATGTTCGGACAAACCATTGACCGTTCCAACTTAGTGAGCACCTACGCCGGAAAATCAATAAAGATAACCCGCGAAAGCGACGGCCCTGCTCATTTCGACGGTGAGCCGGCCATGCTTGAAAAGGTGCTGAACGTAAGTATTTCGCCCTCGGCGCTGCGTGTGGTGGTGCCGCAACAGTTTAAGGGCTGAGGCGCTATTCAACCACGCGAATCACTTTAATAAACCGTTTGGGATAATTGCTGCCCGGATATTGCGTAATGACCACGCCGCGGTGTTTGTCGGACGAGGAGGCGTGAATGAACTGCAGCGGAGCGCCGGGTTCGGATATAACAATGCCTACGTGTCCGGCGCGGCGTTCGCGCGGGTTGGTGCCGGTAAATACAATTACGTCGCCTTTGCGGGCCTGTTCAATGGGAATTTCGCGGCCGGTGTGCATGTAATCGCGCGAGGAACGCGGGAGTGCGATGCCGAAATGCGCAAACACAAAACTCACAAAGCCTGAGCAGTCGAATGCATCGGGACCGGCGTGTGCATATTTGTAAGGTTTACCAAGATGCTGTTTGGCATAGGCCACAATGCTGTCGGCCCGGCTCATGGGCGCGGCGGCGGTAGTGTCTTGCGGCGTTTGCGCACATACACTCAGGCTGAAAATGCCAAGCACAATACCCAGGAGAAATTGCTTCATCAGCGTTGCTCAAAAAATTCGTAGGCATTTACCAGATCGAGATACACCCCGTCGAATCCGGCATCGGCCACACGGCGAAGATACGAATCGTTGCTGCCGCAAATGATTTCCTGCCACGAAGCATCCCAGTAACGTACATAATAATTATCCAGCCACGACGGATCTTCGATGTCTATGAATGCAGGCGGTTGTGCATTCCAGCCGTTTTGCCAGTAGTAGCGGTAGCTTTCGGCCTGACCAATGCTCATGTAGCAAAGCAGTGTGCGGGTGCCGCCGCCGGGTTTGTTGCGCAGGCGGGTTACATCAGCCGCAGTGAGTATTTCGGGCTCATCGCCGCCGGTAAAAAACAGGTCGATGATGAAGATATCATAATTGGTCTGCTCCAGCGCGCGCAGGTATTCTTCTTTAGTGGCAAACTTTTCAGGCGCAATCAGGTAAAGAAAATTGCGGCCGTTCAGCCCGTTTGTATTTGCAGTGTTTACGTTAAACGGCGTGGCCGGATAGCCCGGAATTTTATCCAGCTCACGGCTGTCGGCGGCCATGGAAATAAAGCCGAGCGCCTGATTGCGGGCATACGAATCGTCCATTTTCGACGGTGTGGAGCAATAATCAGTCACCAATATTTTTTTGCCCAAACTGTTTCCAAGCACACACATTTCCTGCCAGCCGGTGCGCTCTTCGCTTTCGGGCGTAAGCAAATCGTCCTGATTGTTGTAGCCGTAAAACAACTCTTCCCGCCCGAAACCATCAATTGCATTGATATATCCGGTTGCAGGCGTGCCATCGGGCTTTCCGTCAGTAGTAAGTAAAGCTTCGCCGTTTTGCGGCACCACCAGAAAGCCGGGGCGCATCAGCTCGGCCTGTGTATTTATTTTTTGCACAAAAGCCCGCATTTCAGCACGGTAATCCACGCCGGCAGTTTCGCTTTGCTGACAGGCTCCGAATGCGAGCAGCGTGAAAGAAAAAACGGGCAGAAAAAAATATTTTGCGTTCATATTGTCAAAGTTAAATAAAGATACTACTTTTGTCACCGCTTTAGAAAACGCTGTTCGCAACGTTTTCATCTCAAGCCCAGGTGGCGAAATTGGTAGACGCACCATCTTGAGGGGGTGGCGCCGCGAGGCGTGCTGGTTCGAATCCAGTCCTGGGCACAGTTCTTTACACAAATCAGCACTACCGCTGATTGCTTGCCCAGGTGGCGAAATTGGTAAACGTTGCGGTCTCAGAAGCCGTTGGGAATATCCCTTGAGAGTTCGAGTCTCTCCCTGGGCACACCACCAAAACATTTCAGGTAATCCAGACTGCGGGTTGCCTTTTTTTATGCCTTTTTGCGGGCTTTTGAGTATTGTTATTCATTTATAGTTTACTTTACAGTTATGGCTACTTCAACGCCCAATACCATCGACATCAGAAACAGACAGGCTTCGTTTGAATACGCATTCCTTGATAAATTTATTGCAGGATTGGTGCTCACCGGCACCGAAATAAAATCGTTGCGGCTGGGAAAAGCCAATATTACCGACGGTTTTTGTGTATTTGAAAACGACGAACTTATTCTGCGGAACGTACAGATAAACGAATACGATAAAGGCACCTATTACAACCACGCCCCTAAACGCGACCGCAAGCTGCTGCTAAAGCGCAGCGAACTGCGCAAACTTCAGAACAAGCTAAAAGATCAGGGCCTTACCATTGTGCCGCTGCGCATGTTTATCAGCGAAAACGGCTGGGCTAAAATTGAAATTGCGTTAGCCAAAGGCAAAAAAACGTTTGATAAGCGCGAGGATATAAAGAAACGGGATATTGAACGCGAAACCGCACGTAAGTTCAAGTAATACTCTTCACACATACAAAACAAAAACGCCTCCCGATTGCTCGGGAGGCGTTTTTGTTAATTATTCAGTTTCCGACTAGAAGTGGAAGTGGATAAACAGTGCACCGGGAGCCATACCGAAGTTGGCATTGTCGGTATCCACACCAAAAGATCCGCCGCCGGCAGTTTTGGTGGTGGTAGAAGTTGCAGCTGTACCATTCCAGCTTTCTACGGTTTGCTCACCGTCGCCGGTGCGCGAAAGGGCAAGCCCCCAGCCAAATTCGCCGCCTACAGAAAGTTTGGGGAGTACAAAGTACTCAGCACCAATGAAACCGCGTACACCAAAACCGAGGGTGCTGCCGCTTTTATCTTCTGTAATGCGTGAACCCGCTGCTGCTGAAGTTCCGGTAAGGAAGTCAGATGTAGTAGTGGGAGTAGTGTTAGTTGATGAAAATGCATTACCGTAAGAGTAGCTGGTTTTGCCGCCACCAAACATTACCATAGCCATACCACCATAGTAGCCCTGCAAACGGGTTTTGCCACGACGCCACTCAAGACCGCCGCCAAGGCCGATAAAGTTGCCAGACACTTTCATTTCGTCGGTAACTGTTGCGGGCGGGGTAGCCGTTGAAGCATCGTCGGTTACAAAGTTTTTCATGGTTTCAGAACCGAAACCAATGCGGAGCATGCCACGGTAAGCCATATTGGGGCTTACAAACATTTTGCCGGTGATCATGGCAAACGGGTTGGTAAAGGCCCAATTGGCGGTACCATAGTTAGAACCGTTACCACCGATAAAGTTGCCAAAGTAATCAAGGAAAGGCGTGGCATCTACGCCAATAGCCCAGTCACCTGCTTCGGGGAGAATAGGTTCACCTTTTTTTGAAGTTAAATCTTGTGCGAAGGCAGAGGTTACACCAAAAGCCAGCGCCGCTACGATGAGCGTCGATTTTTTCATAATGTGTGGTTTTAGTTAATGTTTCTTTATTCTGGTCAGGGATTATACCCTATTGTCAAAGGTATTGATTTATATAGTGAAGATACGGTATTAACAAAAATCAACTTTTTCACCACATACTGTTAATAACAGGAAATTGATTTTCCTCATCCCTTCCACTCCCGTTCACCCAGCATGGGAACAAAGCGAAACAAACCATGAAAGGTTTTGGTCAGTTTTCCGGTCTCATCTTTTGTGATAAGAGTCATTTCCTGCGAATCACCTTCCCCCACCGGAATCACTAATCTGCCGCCGGGCTTTAGCTGATCGGTAAGTGCATCGGGCACAAAGGGTGCGCCGCAGGTAACCAGTATTTTATCAAACGGCGCAAATGCCGGCCAGCCTTTATAACCATCGCCATACTGAAAATTGGGCGAGTATCCCATTTGAGGCAGAAGCGCGCGCGTTACATCATATAAGGTACGCTGCCGTTCAATGGTCCATACGCGGGCGCCGCAGGCAAGCAGCACGGCAGTCTGGTAACCCGATCCGGTACCGATTTCCAGTACACGGTCGCCTTTGCGGAGTTGCAGCAGCTGGGTTTGAAAGGCCACGGTGTAAGGCTGCGATATGGTTTGCCCTGCGCCAATGGGAAAAGCCTTGTCCTGATAAGCAAATTCGAGAAAGGCTTTGTCGAAAAACAAATGGCGCGGCACCTGCTCAATGGCTTTCAGCACGGCAGCATCGGTAATTTCGCGTTCGCGCATCAGCTCAGCCAGTTTGCGGCGAAGACCTTTCTGGCGGTAGGTATCTTCAAAAGGAGTAGTCATAAAGTGTATTCAGCAGCAGCAAACAACACTTGGCTGTTGATATGTTACGAAGTTAACCTGAAAGCAGGAGCGGCTGCGCGAATAATTTTGTAAAAAATCAAACAGGCTATGTTGAAAATCGGTGTTGCCGGTGCCGGGCATCTTGGCAAAATTCATATCCGTCAGATTAAAGAACTGGCCAGCCGCTATGAGCTGGTTGGTTTTCACGACAGCGATCCGGCCGTGCGTGCTGCCGTGGCGGCCGAATTTGGCATCCGGGCCTTTGAAACCACCGACGAATTAATTGAAGCGGCTGAAGTGGTTGATATTGTTACGCCTACGCTGCATCATTATGCCGTAGCCGTAAAAGCCCTGCGCCGCCAGCGCCACCTGTTTATTGAAAAACCGCTTACGCATACTGTTGATGAAGGCAAAATGCTGGTGCAGCTGGCCACCGAAGCCAATGTAAAAGTGCAGGTGGGCCATGTGGAGCGTTTCAATCCGGCCTTTATTGCCGCCCAGCCCCTGCTCGATCAGCCAATGTTTATTGAAACGCACCGGCTGGCCCAGTTCAATCCGCGCGGCACCGATGTATCTGTTGTCCTCGACCTGATGATACACGATATCGACATCGTACTCAGCCTGATACGTGCCAATATACGCCACATCAGCGCCAGCGGCGTAGCTGTAGTGAGCGATACGCCCGATATTGCCAACGCACGCATTGAATTCGACAACGGCGCCGTAGCCAACCTTACCGCAAGCCGCATTTCATTGAAAAACATGCGTAAATCGCGCTTTTTCCGCCGCGATGCGTATGTATCTGTCGATTTTCTCGACAAACAGGTTAGTGTAGTGCGTATGAAAACCATAGAAGGTGAACCCGATCCGCTGGCCATAATTATTCAGCCCGGCGAAGGAAAAGCACCCAAAGAATTATTTTTCGAGCACCCCGAAGTGGAGCAAACCAATGCCATACGCATGGAACTCAGCACCTTTGCCGATTCCATTACCCAAAACACCCGTCCGCTGGTGTCTATAGACGATGGGTACAAAGCACTGGAAGTTGCGCATAAAATTATTGACCAAGTGCAGGCAAAAACTAATTTTGCAGCCGCCCGGCAATAAACACAGCCTGGCTGCGTTATACACGGGAGATTAAACTGCATGATTCGAAAAATTACTTTTTACCCCGCTTTTATTGCCTTTGCGCTGCTTTCGGTATCGCTGCTTTCAGGCTGTAAACTCTTCGATCGTACCGAAGAAATTCCTTCCTACCTGAGAATCAGCTCCGTAAAATTCAATGCGCTTTCCGGACAGGGCTCATCCGCACACCAGATTACCGATGTATGGGTGTTTATGGATGATGAGCTTATCGGCGCATTTGAAGTACCCTGCACCATTCCCATTCTCAACGAGGGCAGCCACCGCTTTCTGATCCGCGCCGGAATAAAAATGAACGGCACCACCACCACACGCGCCATTTATCCTTCCTACAAAGGCTGGGACAGCACATTTACAATAACCCGCGCACAGGTGGTAAGCGTTACGCCGAGGTTTCAATATTTTCCGGCTACTGATTTTGTGTGGCTTGAAGATTTTGAAATGCCGGGACAAAGTTTTACCGACAGCGGTGCTATCGTGCAGAATGTATTTCATACCACGTTAAACCCAACCGAAGTTTTCGAAGGCTTTGAATCAGGCTATGCTAAATTAGATACTGATTCAAACGACCTGTTTATCCGCTCGCAGTTTTTCACCGGCCTATTTCCCGCGCCTTCGTTTGTATATATGGAACTCAATTACCGCTGCGATCAGCCTTTTTCAGTAGGCATCATGACACGGCAATATGAATACCGGAATGTAGCAACCATCAGCCCTAAGTCAACCTGGGGTAAAATATATATCAACCTTACCGACGCGGTCAATCAGCCTCCCTCCTCTACCGGCTATGCGTTTTACATCACCCAGCGATTGCCGGCTGGTGTAAGTGAATCTTACCTGTATATAGACAATATTAAAGTAGTGCGGTAATTGCCGGTATGAATAAAACCCGTCAGGTTCTTTACTATTTATTCAGCGACATTGTTTCGGCGGCTATAGCCTGGACTTTGTTTCACCAATACCGCAAGGTGAATATTGAATCCGTAAAGTTCGGGTTGAAAGTGCCGGTGATGTTTGACGAGAAGTTCTTTATCGGACTTGGTGCGGTGGTTTTGTTCTGGATTTCGCTGTATGGCATTACGGGAAGTTACCGGAATATATACCGCCGTTCGCGCCTCAAGGAATTCGGGCAGATTTTGCTGCTCAGTTGCATTGGCGTGCTGGTAATTTTCTTTACGCTGCTGCTTGATGATACGGTAATCAGCTACAGAACTTACTACCTGAGTACATTAACACTGTTTGTTACCCATTTCTGCTTTACCGTAACCGGCCGCATGATCCTGACCTCCATTACAAACAGCCGTATCCGAAACCGTAAATTGGGTTTCAACACCATACTTATAGGCAGCAACGCCAATGCCCTCAAGCTGTTCAGCGAACTGGAAAGCCAGACAAAATCGTGGGGCAACCGGTTTGTGGGGTTTGTGCATGTGGACAATAAAAACGGTTACTCGCACGAGCTGAAAGCCCGGTTGCCGCACCTTGGCGAGGTGGATCAGCTTCGCAGCATTATCCGCGAACATCAGGCCGAGGAAGTGATTATTGCCATCGAATCATCGGAGCACGACAGGCTGAACGCCATTATCAATGAAATGGACGATCAGCCGGTGGTAATCAAGGTAATTCCTGATATGTACGATATCCTTTCGGGGCAGGTGAAAATGAGCACCATTTTCGGTGCGCCGATGATTGAAATTAAGCGCGAGATCATGCCGCCGTGGCAGCAGTCGATCAAGCGCATAATTGATGTAATTGTATCGCTCATTGCGCTCACCGTTTTTATGCCGGTTTATCTGCTCACGGCGCTTGGCGTAAAGCTCTCGTCGAAAGGCCCTGTTTTTTACAGCCACTACCGCATAGGCATACACGGCAAGCCATTCCGCATTCATAAATTCCGCTCCATGTATGTGGATGCCGAGCGCAACGGCCCTGCCCTTTCGAGCGAAAACGATCCGCGTATTACACCATTCGGCCGTTTCCTGCGCAAAACCCGTCTCGACGAAATTCCCCAGTTTTACAATGTACTCATCGGCGAAATGTCGCTGGTGGGCCCCCGCCCCGAAAGGCAGTTCTTTATTGATAAAATTGTGCAGGTAGCTCCGCATTACCGCCACCTGCACAATGTAAAGCCGGGCATCACTTCGTGGGGACAGGTGAAATATGGTTATGCCGAAAATGTGGATCAGATGGTGGAGCGCCTGAAATACGACTTGCTGTATATTGAGAATATGTCGCTGTACGTGGATTTTAAAATTCTGATCTACACCGTGCTAATTGTAGTTCAGGGTCGGGGAAAATAGCCTGAACTTTTCCACAATTCCAGCTGTTTACAAAAACCGTTGAAAAACGGCTTGAAACCCGTCAGGCCGCTTATCTTTACGGCCTCTCAATACGTATCATTTACTTCCATTTCAATGAAAAACATCACCGTAATCGGTTCCGGAACAATGGGTAACGGTATTGCGCACGTGTTTGCACAATGCGGTTACAACGTTTCGCTGGTTGATATTTCAAAAGAGGCGCTTGACCGCGGGCTGGGCACCATTGCCAAAAACATGGACCGGCAGGTAAGCAAAGGCACGCTCAGCGAGGCCGACAAAGCGGCGGCGCTCGGGCGCATCACCCCTACCACCAATCTGGCCGAAGGCGTAGCCAATGCCGAACTGGTAGTGGAAGCCGCCACCGAAAATGTGGACCTCAAACTCAAAATTTTCCGCGATCTTGATGCTGCCGCTCCGGCGGGCTGCATCCTCGCTTCAAACACCTCCTCCATTTCCATCACCAGAATTGCAGCCGTTACCAAACGTCCGGAGTCTGTAATCGGCATGCACTTTATGAATCCGGTGCCGGTAATGAAGCTGGTGGAAGTAATCCGCGGCTACTCCACCAGCGATGCGGTGACGGCTCAGATCATGGAGCTTTCACGCAAGCTCGAAAAAGTGCCGGTAGAAGTAAACGACTATCCCGGCTTTGTAGCCAACAAAATCCTCATGCCCATGATTAACGAGGCCATTATTACGCTTTATGAAGGCGTGGCCGGCGTGGAGGAAATAGACAACGTAATGAAACTGGGCATGGGCCACCCGATGGGCCCGCTGCGTCTGGCCGATTTTATCGGACTGGATGTATGCCTCGCCATTTTGCGCGTACTGCACGACGGTTTCGGCAACCCGAAATACGCCCCCTGCCCGCTGCTGGTAAACATGGTTACCGCCGGCCATCTTGGCGATAAAACAGGCAAAGGCTTCTACGATTACTCGAACCCGAAAGCGCCTGTACTGGCCGAGCGTTTCCGCAAGAAAGAACTGGTTTAACGCAATCAGCAAACAAACAAAAACCCGGATGCCTGTGCATCCGGGATTTTTTTATGCAAAGAAAAGCCGGATAAACAGAGTTTATCCGGCTTTTGCTATTTATGAAAACCGATTAGTTGCTTTTGAAAGCATCTTCGAGGTTCTTGCGCAGAGCGGCGGTGTCCATGTTTTCGAGACCGTCTTTAATATCGCCAAGAGCAGAAGTGATAGCGGTGATCCAGTAGATAGCGAGAGCAAGAGCTACAGCGCCCATAATGATACCGGCAATCATCATACCTTTCTTGGGGTTACCAGCGCCACGAGCCATGAAGAAAGCAACAACGCTGAGTACGAGACCCACTACGGCAATCCAGAGGGCGGCAGCGCCGATACCCGGGATAATTGCAATAACAAGAGCTACGAGGCTAACTACCATACCGGCAACGCCGAGGCCTTTACCTTTAGTTGAAGGTGCGTTTGTTTGATCCATTTTAAATTTAGTTTTTTGGTTTTGAAAAGGGTGAATAGTTGAAGTGTGGCAAAAAAAATGCTTTTTCACAGGCTTTACAAGCCCACAGCACTTATAGTTATTAACATCTTTTGGCAAAGCCGCAGAAAACCCTGAGGTTACATGCCCCCGCTCCAACTTTTAAATGCGGCTTTCTGACTGTCACTCAGGCTATTCAGCTTGGCAACCTTATACACGGGGTAATAATTTTCCCCATCGGCCCTGAGGGGAAGAAATTTTTGTGCGCCACCCGAATTTACTACCAAAATCACCGAATCACTCTCAAAATAGCGCAGCCATTCCTGCAAATCAACCTTAACCGGAATCGGATCTTCGGCTCTTCCATTCACCTGAATAGCTACAATTTCATCGTTTACCGCCAAACCAGCCTGTTCAGCGGGCGAATTGAAATAGATTTCGGTAACACGGGTTACGCCGCCCTGCTCGGTGAGTTTGAAGCCAAATTTATCTTCGTGAATTTTGGCCGCCTCATACCGGTTCATTTTCAAACCGATGTATTCAAGCGCCTCATCAAGTGGAATAGTATAATCAGCTGACTGATAGAAGTATGAATTCCAGTAATGGTCGAATTTTTTGCCCGAAATTTCCTCTACAAGTGCTTTGTATTCAGCCTCGGTGTAGCCTTTTCCCTGCTGGCCGTAATCGGTCCAGAGGCGGCGCATCACGTGATCGAGGTTGCGGGTGTTTTGGGTGTGGCGGCGTATGAAAATATCGGTAATAAAGGCCAGCAGGCAGCCTTCGTGGTAAATGGATGTTTTGCGGTGCGGCGCGCCGGGCACATAGCCATCGAGCCAGGTATCAAACGACGAATCGGCTACGGAAAGGAAATGGCGGCCGTGCGAATCGAAATGCTTTTGCAGGCGTTCCTCGAACGTGTGCCAGTATTCACGCTCGGTAAACACACCCGAACGGAAAAGCAGGTAATCGCCGTAGTACGTGGTTACCCCTTCGCACACATAGCCCAGGCGCGAATAGTTTTCGCGCGTGAAATCATACGGCATCATCTCTGCCGGACGAATGGCCTTGATATTCCACGCATGGAAAAGCTCGTGGCAGCTCACGCCCAGAAAATCGCCATACAACTCATTCATCAGCTTGTAGGGCGGGCCGAGGGCAATAACAGTTGAGTCTGTATGCTCTACGCCGTGATAAAAGCGCTGCGGAAGAATCTGGTAAAGGAAATGGTATTTCTCGGCCGGACAGGAGCCGAAAATCTGCATGATTTCGTTTACGTAAATAAAGCTGTCGGCAATAATACGTGACCAGTCGGGCCGGCATTCGCCCTGAAACCAAAGGTGAAACTCCACCCCGTCGAGCACAAAGAAATTATGCTGCAGCGTGGGGCTGGCAATAAACGGACTATCGGCAAGGCGGTCGAAATCAGAAGCTACAAGTACATTGGCAGCGGGCTGCTGCAATGCCGTGGCTACGCGCCAGCCTTCGGGCAGTTGCAGTTCTACCGTGCATACTTCGCTCAGGCGGTTGGTGAGATACACGCAGCAGTTTACCGGATTTACATACAACTGGCTTTGATCGAGCCAGGTAGAACCGGCATTGAGTTCGGCGGCGTAGTATTCATATACAAAATACACGGTAGCCTCGCCGTTGCACTGCACGCGCCAGCGGTCTTTGGTAATTTTTTCGCTGTGCAGCGGCTTGCCTTCGGGTGTTTCGGCACGGAATCCGCGCACGTTTTTGGCAAAATTCCCCAGTTCGTATCTGCCGGGCCGCCACGAGGGCAATTGCACGTCAACACTGCCAGAATTTATTTCCTCGGCAATGGCAGTAATGGTAAGGTATCTGCTCTGTGGGTTAGACCACGAGAAAATGTAGTGCATAGAGGAAAGTTAGGGGTTTACAGTTACTCAGCACACGCGATGCACCCAGTTGTGCGGATCGGCAATGCGCCCGCGGCGGATGCTGTCGAGCGCCTTGTTTACGCGGCGGGCAAACCCGTTTTCATCTACCTGCGGCAAATCGTAGTCTTTGCCTTCGTAACCAATTGTGGTGATGGTGGCAATGGTGGCGGCTGTGCCGGTACCGAATGCTTCTTTGAGCTGGCCTTTCAGGAGGGCTTCCTCAATTTCATCCACACCAATTTTACGCTCTTCCACACGCATGCCCCAGTCGCGGGCCAGCGTAAGCACACTGTCGCGGGTAATACCGGCCAGAATGGTATCGCCAAGCTGCGGCGTAATAAGCGTATCGCCAATCACAAACATCAGGTTCATGGTTCCTGATTCTTCCACGTATTTATGGTCGCGGGCATCGGTCCAGATGAGCTGGTCGTAGCCATCGTGCTTGGCCAGCGCCGAAGGGTACAGCGAACGGCCGTAGTTGCCCGATGCCTTCACATAACCCACGCCACCTTCAACCGCGCGGAAGAACTTCTTCTCTACCCGCACGCGCAACGGATGATCGTAATAGGCGCCTACAGGTGTGGTAATGATGAGGAATTTATAGGTATCTGAAGCTTTTACGCCAATGTAATCATCCGTAGCGATGAGAAAAGGACGCACGTAAAGCGAACGTCCGTCGCCGCCCGGAATCCAGTTCTGGTCGAGGCGCAGAAGTTCGTCGAGGCCCTCCATAAATATGGCTTCGGGCACTTCGGCCATGGCCATGCGCTGGGCAGAGCGGTTGAGGCGTTTGTGGTTTTCGAGCGGACGGAACAGCAACACTTCGCCATTGTCGGAGCGGTGCGCCTTCATGCCCTCGAAAATACTCTGGCCGTAATGCATCACCGAACTGGCCGGGCTCATGCTCAGCGGTGCGTATGGCACAATCTCGGATTTATGCCAGTGACCGTCGGCGTATTCAGCCACAAACATGTGGTCGGAAAAAACCTTGCCAAAAGGAAGATTGTTAATATCCAGACCCGGCAGGCGCGACTGGTTTGTTTTATGAACGGGGATCGAAAGCGTGGCGTTCGACATGATGAATCAGAATAAATGGTTCCGGGCAAATATGCCTATAATTTCCCGGAAAGATTCTTTGCCGTGGTTGATTTTCGACCTACCGGCCGGAATATCAGCCGAAGGCCGTATCTTTCAGGACTATGCGCAGAATGAAAAGTTTGTTAATTCTTGTTTTTGTGCTGGGGCTTGCAGGATGTGCGGGGAAGAAATCCATGCAAAAGAAGCCTTGCAACTGCAATACACTGTCTTTCCACCACTCCGTCCGGAATGACAGTGCATTTTACTGTTGATTTTTTTGAAACGTTATACGCTTCAGCCGAACCGATATCAATCCCCCCTGTCACATGGTGCAGAGTCGAAACGAGGCAGGGTTTATTATCTTCGCATCCATGAAAGAACTCATCCGCGCACAAAATCTTCGCAAATCTTACGGAAGTTTAGAAGTATTGCGCGGCATTGATCTGAGTATTGCCGAGGGCGAAGTAGTATCGGTGGTTGGCGCCTCGGGCGCAGGCAAAACCACGCTGCTCACCATTCTCGGCACACTTGATCTGGCCGACGGCGGTTCGCTCGAAATAGCCGGGCAGCAGATTTCGTCGCTCAAGCCGCGCGAACTGGCGGCTTTCCGCAACAGGCACATCGGCTTTGTGTTTCAGTTTCACCACCTGTTACCCGAATTTACCGCGCTCGAAAACGTGTGCATGCCCGCACTCGTAGCCCGCACACCCAAAGCCGAAGCCGAAACCCGCGCCAAAGAACTGCTGCACATGCTCGGCCTGGCCGAACGCGCCGAACACAAACCCGCAGCCCTCTCGGGCGGCGAACAACAACGCGTAGCCGTGGCCCGCGCACTCATCAACAAACCCGCCGTAGTATTTGCCGACGAACCCTCCGGCAACCTCGACTCTGCCACCGCGCAACAACTGCATGAGCTGTTTTTTGACCTGCGCAAACAACTCAACCAGACGTTTGTGATTGTAACGCACAACGATGCGCTGGCTGCAAAAACAGACCGCAAGCTGGTAATGAAGGATGGATTGTTGAGTGTGTAGATTTTGCTTCCTGCGCTAACACCCCATAGAAAATACAAAAAGGAGATATTTTACTACCCTCTTTCTGCTGACTTTTTCCTCTCCCGAAATCCGCACAATCAATCTGTTTACTCCAACAATACAGGGATATTCATTTACACTTGTAATGGTATTTATTGTTTCATTCCAATCTGATCCGCAATAATATTTAGCCGCTTTCTTTATTTCATCCGCTGTAACTTCGGGAAACATAGCGGTTTCCGGCCCTAAAGAATCTTTTAAGAAATAACTTCCTGAATTATTTGCTGTAAGCATTTGCCAGGAAGAGGTATGATGCAACCAGTTTTCCAAATCGCAATGAGGACCTTCCTGCATAATACTTACACTGGTTTGAGCACATTGTTCTACACTAATTTCATCGAGTAAAAGGTTATTCAGTTGAAAAGATAAATCACCCGGATTCATACCCACTGAAACCTCTATCCGAAAAGTATCATTAATGAACTTCTCCTGTGTGGCATAAAATTCTCCGGCAATTACTACTTGAAACTCATCTGTTCCGGCTGTTAATTTTGTTATTTCATGATAATTGACAGGTGATTGGGATGAATCATTTTTTTCATTCACTAAAGAATCTGATAAAAGATATTTAGCCGAATCTGAGTTTTCAAAATCATTACTCATGGTACTTCCAGAGTGGCAAGACCAGCACACTAAGCTCAGAAAAATTATCAGATGCTTCATAACGCTTCAATTCTATTCTGTAAAAATAAAATGATTCCCAATATATATTACTTATTACTTAACATGAAAACCTACAGCAGCGCCCCCCACCAATCAAATATTTAACACCGTGATTATTTAAAAGTCTGCAAATTTCAATTAGTTGCTTGTCCAAATTCATTACTGTTGGTATCGCTGTTAGAGTGCCTCTTATTATTTGGGTTCAAATTTGAAATTGCAATAAAAGCAGATAAATTCAGATCTATTTTAGTTTCATCAAAAGGCATATTTGCTTGCTGAAGCTCGTATGACTTCATTTCCTCAAAACTTGAAAACTTCAATATTCCGGGCATGTTGACTATACATTAATGATTAACAAATATCAATAAACTACCTGAGTATTAATCTGTAAGAGATGTATAAATCTTCCCCGGATTCAAAATCCCGTTCGGATCAAACACCCGCTTAATCTCCCGCATCAGCTCGAGCCGCTTCTCATCAATAGCAATCCCGATATACGGCTGCTGCACCAGACCAATGCCATGCTCGCCTGAAATGGTGCCGCCGAGCTTCACACAAAGTTCAAATATTTCGGTGATGCCTTTGGGCAATTCGTTTTGCCATACCTCATCACTCAGCTCGCCTTTGATGATGTTTACGTGCAGGTTGCCGTCGCCGGCGTGGCCGTAGCAAACAGATTTGAAGCCGTACTTCTGCCCTATTGCTTTTACGCCGGTGAGCAGTTGCGGCAATGCGGCGCGCGGCACCACGGTGTCTTCTTCCTTGTACACGCTGTTCGACTTTACGGCTTCGGCCACTTTGCGGCGCATGAGCCAAAGCATGTTTTTCTGGTCGGCGGTGTCGGCAAAAAGTACATCGCCGGAGTTGTGCTGTTGCATCACTTCGGCAATGCGCTCGGCATCTTTGTAAAGCACCTCCATATCGTTGCCGTCAACTTCCACAAACAGATG
>JADBYT010000029.1 GCA_020402865.1 Bacteroidota bacterium
AACCGGTTGCGTAAACACGCAGACACTACTTGTAACTGTTAACCCACTTCCTCAGCTAACAACTACGAGTTCAGTTCCAGCGATCTGCATCGGCGATCAGGTTACACTTAATGCAACTGGTGCCAGCACGTATGTTTGGAATCCGGGCAACCAGAGTGGAGCATCAGTTATTGTATCACCTACATCTACAACTACGTATACCGTAACTGGTACGAATGCCTTAACAGGTTGCGTAAATACGGCCACTTTATCAGTAACTGTTAATCCACTTCCACAGCTTACGCTTACAAGTTCAGTTCAAGCTATCTGTATTGGCGATCAGGTTACTCTTAATGCATCTGGTGCCAGCACGTATGTTTGGAACCCGGGAGCACTCAGCGGTGCTGTTGTAAACGTATCTCCTGCAGCAACTACAACCTACACTGTGATAGGAACCAACTCTCTAACTGGTTGTATCGGCACACGAACCATTACTGTTACTGTAAACAGTGTGCCGGTTGTTGCACTTGGAGTTGATACAACAGTATGCGGCGGTCCCTATGTACTTGATGCACAAAATTCTGGTTCAGCTTATCTCTGGAGTAATAACACCACTGCACAAACACTTAGTGTAACCACTACAGGTGTTTATGGAGTAATCGTTACAGATGCAAATGGCTGTTCTTCGGAAGATTCAGTTTCGATAACCATCAATGCACTGCCAGTTGTGAGCCTCGGTGCTGATACCAGTGTTTGCGGACCACTTGTTCTTAATGCAGGAAACGTAGGAAGCACCTACCTCTGGAGCTCTGGCGATACTTCGCAAACAATAGCAGGATCAGCAAGCGGAACTTATGCCGTTTTAGTTACTAATTCGCTGGGGTGTTCTTCTGTAGATTCAGTTGCGCTCACTATCAATCCACTTCCCGTGGTAAGTCTCGGTAACGATATAAGCAGTTGTGCCGTTGGTCCCGTAACGCTTGATGCAGGTAATGTCGGCATGCAATATCTCTGGAGTTCCGGTAATACTTCACAAACCATTTTGGTGGGTATAGCCGGAAGCTACGCGGTAACAGTATCTGATTCACTTGGCTGCTCGGCTACCGATTCAGTGAACGTAAGCTTCACACAGCTGCCGACCGTAACGCTTGGCAACGACACCTCACTTTGTGGCGGTTCGCTTATACTTGATGCAGGCAACACCGGAAGTACCTACGCATGGAGCAACGGTGATACTACACAAACTATTGTAGTAATCGCTACCGCTCTATACGGTGTAACTGTTACCGATTCGCTTGGCTGTTCATCAACAGACTCTATATTGGTTAGGGTGAACACTGCGCCTGTAATCGTATTCCCACTTACACAAGATACCTTGTGTACGCTTGATACATTGTTTGCACTCACTGTTTCACCCGCAGGCGGTACATTCAGCGGTTCGTTCGTAACCGGTTCAAATTTTGATCCGGTTGCTTCTGGTGTGGGTACTTACACGGTTTACTACACCTTCACCGACACCACAACCGGATGTACCTCTACCGACTCAGCAACACTTGTTGTTGATGCGTGTACCGGTATTGCCGACAATGTGTTCAGCGAAACACTCTTCACCGTATATCCAAACCCGAACAACGGATTTTTTAATCTGGCGTTGACCAATACCAGTAATAGAGAAATCAGAATTCAGGTATACACTGTTTTCGGTCAAGTCGTGTATAGCGATATAGCTTCGGGTTTGAACGGCAATCTAATGCGCCAGATTGATCTTACTAACCTTGCAAACGGCGCTTATTATATAAGAGTAACTGTTGGAACAACTTCACAAACCATGAAGGTGATAAAGCAGGACTAATGTAACCGTCCGGTGATCCCCCTTCCCCCAATTCAAAAAAAATACTACATCGAAAAATTCTGCGGTAAAAGCTCCGCGAGCCTGTTCGCCGGATGCTTGATCAGTGATTGTGAGATAAAATCCTGCTTCTGATCAGGCCCTATAACTTTTTTTCGATTACATCTTTCAGCACGGTAATGTGTAATGTTTGTTCGGCAACGATGCGCTTATACTGTGCCAGTTCGGCTTCAAGTTCTTTGATCCGTTTGAGTTCGTTCACACTCAGTCCGGAATACTTACGCTGCCACTGATAAAATGTAGGCTGGCTGATGCCGTGCTGACGGCACAAATCAACAACCTTTACTCCTTTTTTGTGCTCTTCCAGTATCGCTACGATCTGGCTCTCGGTGAATTTTGATTTTTTCATACGCTCTCCGAAAGTTAGTAGTTTTGAGCGTAGCGGTTTTTAGGGAAGGCTTCAAATTGGGTGTGTGAAAGTGTAAGTTCAACGAGCGAACAACCGGTTTTTCCGAGAGACCTTTTTGCGGGTGTTTTCTTTATGTCGAAAACCTGTTTTTGAAAACGATAAAGCCGATCAGATTTTGATCGGCTTTATCGTTTTATTGAATGTATTGAAAATCAGCGATAACGATCCCGATGAAAAATCGGGATTGAAGGGTTTTACCGCAGGTCTCGCGGAGAGCGCGCCCAGAAAATTGAAAATTGCCTTTTGGAGTAAGTTATGTTACCCTGTTGTTACTCCATAGTCGCACTAACGGGCTGAAAACGCCTGATTTTGCTGTTTTTTCCTTTTATAAATAGAATCCAAACAGAAAATCCTGCACAAAAACAGTACAAACCAGAATCGTCCCCCCAAAAAAAGAAAATCCCCCAAAAAAACTAAAGAAGAATCAGTACCCTGCTTACCCCTTCACAATTTCTTTCAACGCGTCCACCCATTCATCGTTGCTGTTGAGGCTGGGCACAAGCTGCACTTTTTCGCCGCCATGTTCTTGCAGCAGCTCATCGTATTCCGTGCCTATTTCGTGAATGGTTTCCAGACAATCGGCCACGAAAGCAGGCGAGAAGGCGAGAATTTTCTTCACGCCCTTTTTACCAAGTTCTTCAATTACCTTGTCGGAATACGGCTTTACCCAGGGCGTACTGCCTAAGCGCGATTGAAAGCTGATCGTGTAGCGGTCTTCGCTGATGCCGAGATTTTTTGCGAGTGTGCGTGCGGTTTGTACGCAGTTGGCGCGGTAGCAGTAGCGGTTGCCGCTGTGCAGTGTTTCGCAGCAGGCGCCAAATTTGCATTCGCCGCTGCCGTAATTGGCATCGCCCTTGGTAATTTGCCGCTCGGGAATGCCGTGGAAACTAAACATTACGTGGTCGTAATCGTGGTGGTTGTACGGCGCGGCGGTGGCGGTAAGGGCTTTGAGGTAGGCCGGATGATCGTGAAAGCGGCTGATGATTTTTACATCGGGTGTAATTTCCCATTTGCCAATTACTTTCATCACCGCTTCAATGGTAGAACCGTTTGCGGCCGACGAATACTGCGGATAAAGCGGCACCACCACAATGCGGTCAACTAAGGCTTTGCGCAGCACATCGAGCGCCGTTTCGAGTGGCGGATTCTGATAGCGCATACCAAAGGCCACCACGTAATCATCGCCCAATGCCGCCTGAAGTTTTCGCGTGAGCGCAAGCCCGTGTATGAGCAGCGGCGAGCCTTCGCCTGTCCAGATATGGCTGTACAGCTTTGCCGATTTGGGCCCGCGAAATGGTGCGATGATAAGATTGACCAGCGCCCAGCGGCCTATCGGGTTGATGTCTAATACGCGGCGGTCGCTGAGGAATTGGCGCAGGTAGCGGCGTACATCGGGAGTGCGGGGACTGTCGGGCGTGCCGAGATTGACTAGGAGGATGCCGGTTTTCATTTTCAGCAAATAGACAAACGGCAGGCGGTTTTGTTTGCGTGCCGGTCTTTATAATTTGTAAAAAGGCGCAACTCAGTGCTGCGCCTTTGGTTGGTGTGTTGGTTAAATATTCAGCGGACGTTTTGCACTTGCATCCAGGCAGGCTTCCTTCAACGCTTCGCTGAATGTGGGATGGGCGTGGCTCATTCGGCCCACGTCTTCGGCGCTGGCGCGGAATTCCATGGCCACCACCGCTTCGCCAATCATGTCGGCGGCGCGGGGGCCGATGATGTGCACGCCGAGGATTTCGTCGGTTTGCTTGTCGGCAAGCACTTTTACGAGGCCGTCGGTGTCCATGCTGGCGCGGGCACGTCCGCTGGCTTTGAAGGGGAAGCTGCCCGTTTTGTATTCGCGTTTGCTTTCCTTGAGCTGCTCTTCGGTGTAGCCTACGCCTGCCACTTCGGGCCATGTATAAACCACGCCGGGAATGAGCAGGTAGTTTACGTGCGGCTTTTGTCCGGCAAGCTGTTCGGCCACATACACGCCTTCTTCTTCGGCTTTGTGGGCCAGCATGGCGCCGCGTACCACATCGCCAATGGCGTAAATGTTCGGCACGTTGGTGCGCAGATGATCGTCAACCGCCACGCGGCCGCGCTCATCAACTTTTACACCGGCGTTTTCGAGTCCGAGGTTATCGGTATAAGGACGGCGGCCAACCGATACAAGGCAGTAATCGCCTTCGAGGGTGAGGATTTCGTTTTTCTTGAGGTCTTCGGCCGTAACAGTTACAGTTTTGCCTTTGCTGCTTACACCGGTTACTTTATGGCCGAGGTAAAATGCCATGCCCAATTTCTTGAGCACTTTCTGCAATTCCACACCCATTGTGCTGTCCATGGTGCCAATGATGGAGTTGGTAAATTCCACTACACTTACTTTCGCGCCAAGGCGTGCATACACCGAACCAAGTTCAAGGCCGATTACGCCGCCGCCAATAATTACGAGGTGTTTGGGCACTTCCTGAAGTTCGAGTGCTTCGGTGGAAGTGATGATGCGTTTTTTATCGATGGTAATGCCGGGCAGGGTGGAGGGCTTTGAGCCGGTGGCAATGATGGTGTTTTTGGCACCGATTTCGGTGACATTGCCATCGTCGGCCGTAATTTTTACGGTGGTGCTGTTTACAAACGAACCGTGACCGGTGTATGTGGTGATTTTGTTTTTCTTCATCAGAAACGCCACACCGGCTGTGGTTTGTTTCACCACATCCGATTTGCGTTTAATCATTTGCGCCATGTTTACTTTGGGCGCAGGAATTTCAATACCGTGCTCGGCAAAAGTGTGCGCCGCGTTGTGAAAATGCTCCGACGAGTCGAGCAGTGCCTTGGAGGGAATGCAGCCTACATTGAGGCAGGTGCCGCCCAAAGTGGCATAGCGTTCAATAATGGCAGTTTTCATGCCCAGCTGGGCGCAGCGGATGGCGGCAATGTAACCACCGGGGCCGGAGCCAATTACAACAACATCAAATTGTTCCATAAAAACGGTGTGTGCCTGTTTGCTTCATTGCAACCCGGCAGCGTGCAAAATTAGGCATTTTTTGCAGGAAAGAGGAACAGGTATTTGCCTCAGATACAGCCCGGCGAAAGCCGGATTAAAGCCGGCAGGTATTAAATCGTGAAACCCTTGCAGGATAGTCTTATTTACGTAAAAGCCGGTCTATTTCTTTTAATACGGCTTCACGGTTTTTGCCAATTTTAATGAAGTTAGGTAGTTTTTCGACCATTGTTGTGAAAGCGGATGTCTGGCGCTCACGCAATTTTGCCGTTACATAATTTCTGATTTCACAGAGGTGTGAAATATTGTATGCCCAAAGTGATTTACCTTTCACGTCAGACTGCAGCCATAAGGGTAAATTGAAAATCGGGTCGCAAATACCGCTGTTGGTGTAGTATAAATAGTATTTCCGGTTTTGGGGTTGGCAGGTTCTTTCTGCTTTGCAATGCGGGCAGGTAATTACTAATTCGGCAACAGGTTGTTTATTATCAGGAATGATGATGCTGACGGGTTTGCCGCAGTTGTCGCATTGACGTTTTATTTCGGCATTGTATCTTATTCGTTCATCACGCATTTCCACATAACTACAATTCCTGCAGCTAAGTTTATCGCTGCCGGTATGAGAGGACTGGGTTGTGTTTACTGAAGCCATTCCGTCGCATTTGGGGCAATGCACCAGGAACTCATTCATATAGGAGTATCTGCTGGTAGCCGGACCTGAATATCGTTCGGGAGATTTACTCATTTGAGCTGTGCGGGTGTGGAATTAGCAGTCAGCTTACTGAACAGCAATATTTCGCCGCTTCCTTCTCAAATACCACCTCACAGCCGCCCAGCCGGTGGCAATTGCCGCTACAAAAAGCAGCAGCACGGCAATGTAATCGCCGAAACGCACATAGAATGTCTGGCCGGGTTGCGAGGCAATGCGTTGTTTAATGGCACGGGCAGTCCACCAGGGCTGCGGCTGTTCAATATTACCATACGGATCAATGAAGCACGAAATGCCTGTATTGGCTGAGCGGGCAATGGCTTTGCGTGTTTCAATGGCGCGCAGGCGGCCATAGAGCAAATGCTGTTTGTAGCCGGGCGTGTTGCCCCACCAGCCGTCGTTGGTAATAATGAAAATGTATTCGGCACCGTTGCGCACATATTCGGCCACGTAGTTTCCGTAAATAGATTCATAGCAAATTACCGGCGCCACTTTTCCGTTGGCCGATTCAAACACGGTGCGCTGCTTCTGTTTAGCCAGCGTGCCTGTAGTACCGCCCATGTTGATGGCCAGTTCGCCCAGAATGCCAAACACCGCAGGATAAGGCATTTGCTCCACGCCCGGCACTAATTTCGATTTGTGGTATTTCGTAAGTGCCTGCCCGTTTACAAATTGCAGGGCGGTGTTGTAATCTTCATACCAGATATTATCGTGCTTAAACTTCTTGGCCACCACAGAAGGTTTTTCATCAGGCCCGAACAAATACGAGGTTGACGCGCCAAACACAATTGTAGTACGCGGATAGGCTTTGGCAAATTCACGCACGCGGTTTACACTCCACGTATTGTCTATTTCATTCTCCCATAAATTTTCGGCAATAGCCGTTTCCGGAAAAACAATGAATCGCGTATTCGTATCCGCTTTTGAAGCAGCCAGCGCCAGCATGTTGTTCAAATCCTCCTGGTAGTTGCCGTTGAATTTTTTGTACGGATCCACATTGGGCTGTACCACCACCACATCAATGCCTTTGGGCTGCATGGTTATGCTGCTCACATTAAAAAGCAGATACGAAACCACAATCGGCACTACAATGAGTAAAGTAACTGCAGTGGCGTGAATGATTTTTTTCTTCACCGGACGCAGCAGTGTGTTACGATGTACATACAACTCAAACAACAGTACATTTACCAGCAGCACCCACAAACTTCCGCCAAATACACCGGTATATTCATACCATTGTATCCATTTAAAATCTCCGGCAAACACATTGCCCAGTGTAAGCCACGGCCAGCTTAAATCCCAGTCGAGATGCAGGTATTCAAACGAAATCCACACCGGAATAAACACGAAATTTCCAAGACGCTCAGGCAGGTTGCGTTTCACTTTATGAAACACCATAAAAACCAGTGCCATCAACAGTGAGTTAGCCAGAAAAGCCAGCAAAGCGCCACCCGCCGACGAGTTCCACACCCACCATGTGGCAGCCACATTCCAGATCAGGAATGTAATGTAGGCATATACAAAAAGGTGCTTGGCGCGCAGCCGGTTATCGCCGCTTACAATATGCTGTACAAGCAGCAGTGGCAGAAAAGCAATAAACACAAGGGGCGAAAAACCCCACGGCGGCCAGGCCGCACTCAGCAGCAGGGCACTGGCAATAGAAAGCAACAGGAGTTTAAGGCGCATAATATCTTTGCTGCGTAAAGATAAAAAATTACCTGCGCTGCAAATTCTCCCGCCTGCGTTTATGTCCCGCTGCGTGTATGTGCGCTGTAAACCTCGTCAATTATGCCAAACTGCCTGGCTTCTTCGGCCTTCATCCAGTAGTCGCGGTCTGATACCTCGTTTACTTTTTCTTTTGTCTGACCAGTGTGCAGGGCAATAATTTCGTTCAGTTCCTGCTTGATTTTCAGGAATTCGCGCACGGCAATTTCCATGTCCGAAACCTTGCCCTGTGTGCCTGCCGAGGGCTGATGCAGCATAATGCGCGAGTGGGTGAGGGCGCTGCGTTTGCCCGCCGCACCCGCGCACAGCAGCACCGCACCAAATGAAAGCGCCACACCGGTGCAGGTGGTAATTACCTCGGGGCTTACATACTGCATGGTATCGTAAATGCCCAGCCCCGCATACACCGAGCCGCCCGGCGAATTGATGTACAAATGAATCGGCCGCTTTGAGTCGATTGATTGGAGGAAGAGCAATTGTGCCTGAATAATATTGGCCATCTGCTCATGCACTTCTT
This sequence comes from Bacteroidota bacterium, assembly GCA_020402865.1. Taxonomy (NCBI): domain Bacteria; kingdom Pseudomonadati; phylum Bacteroidota; species Bacteroidota bacterium. The sequence goes on from JADBYT010000029.1 coordinate 8,226, forward strand.
CGCCTACAAAAATGATGCGGTCCATCATGAGCCGCGAAAACACATCCATTTGCGTCATGTGCAGCGGACGTTCTTCAATAATGTAAGGCGTAATGGCTTGCGGCATCATGCGTTTGAAATAGCCATCGGTGTGCAGTGTGCCGATGCCGTGATTGTGCAGGGCATAGCGGCGGAACTCGTGAGCGAATCCGTTCATGTGAAAAATGTTGAAGTGAAAGTGTGTAAGCAATACGCTGACTCTCCGCACCGGCGATGCAGCAGCACGTATGCTCAGCTGATTGTAAAACGGGTTATGCGCGGCCGAAAATGCGCATTACTTTGCGTCTGAAATTTTCGTGTGCGGGTGCCGAAAACAGGTGATCGTGCACGGCTTTTACTTCGGCGCGGAGTTGCTGCCGGGCCGATGCCACTACAAGTGCGCAGGCGGTGTGCAATGTTTCTGCTTCCTGCCTGAAGGCATCGTCGGTAAGCAGGCGGGCGTCAAACAACTGCTGCTCGCCGTGCGGCAGGCGGCGGTGCAGGCCTTCTTCCAGGTAATGCAGCTTATTCGGTGAAGTGCGCATAGGTAAGTTGTTTTTCGTTTACTACTTCGCGCACTTTTTCGAGGCATTTGTATTTCTGCACCGTGGCCGAGCGCGCGCCCGAAAAGCCGAATCCGGCGGCAATTTCGGCAGGCTTCTGCTGCTCGAAGTAAAAGGCGCGCAGCAGTTGCATGCAGCGTTGTCCTACGGCAGCCAGTAGTTTTTCAATGCGGCCGGCTGATAGTGTTTCGGCCGGTGTTTCTGCTTCATGCAGCAGTTCGTGGCCGGGCTGCCGGTGTTGTTTCTGCTGCTGTTGCTTCAGCCAGAGGTGGCGCACAATGCCGTAGAGGTAGGCTGCTTCTTTCCCTTCGGCCACATCAGCCTGAAGCAGTTTGCGTTCGTAAAACGCCACCACCGCCTGCTGAAACAACTCGGCTGCATCCTCATAGCTGCCGCCGCGCCGCTTAATGTAGTTTGCCACATCCGGAAATGCTTCCTGATACAGCCGCGTAAACAATTCGCGCCGCACCAATGCTGCCGTGGGGGTGAGTGTATCGTTCATTATTTCCCTTTTATACCAAGTGCCGTTATGCACACAAAGATCACCACAAGTTCTGCATTAATTTTTGAAACACCTGATTACCAGCGCCGGAAAATGAAAATAGCCGGTGTGTACATTCACACACCGGCCAGCGTTTCAGCAGGGGATCTGCTGTGCAGAAATCGTTGGATTTATTCTAAATCCGAGACATCTATTTCGGTGAGCACAGCATCCACAAAATCTTCATCTTTTGTTGGTTGGTTGGGCATATCCTTGTCCAACTCATCATCAAGCTCCTTGTCCGAAACAGGCTCGGCATTCATTATCTCTTCATCTTCCTTGTTATACGTCATATCGGCCGTTTCGGTTCCATTATTTGCTTTTATGGCCAGAATAGCCAGCTGGCGGGCTCTGCGCGAGTGGTGCATGGCGCGGAGATAACGGCCCTGCAGGTAAAGGCGGCGTGCATAACGCTGGTGCGCAATTGAGCGGGCCAGGTTACCGGTATAAACTTTGTTTTCCTTTACTTTTTTCTGCGCCACCAGAATCACCGCAGCCGTGCGGCGGATCACACGGCGGGCATGCACTTTTTCGGCGCGGCGCGCAGCCGGACGGTTTGCCCGCGGGCCACGGTTGCCGCGGGGGCCGGGTTGGGCATCAGCTTCGGCAAAGGCAAGTGTGCCGGCCAGTATGAATAAGAAGAGGAGCAGGCGGGAAGTGCGCATAAGTGTGTGGTTTTATGGGTAAGTCTCCTTTTGACGTCGGGATAGAGCAAAGGTTTATTCTATGGGAATTAATCTTTTTCTTCTTTGGTTCTTGATTTGAATACATTGCCAGTAGCAATTCCACCAATTGAAAAAATAACCCTTTCAGTTAATCCGGGAATGGGTGTTGAATTATCAAGAGGAAAATAACTTCTGCCCTCGAAAAAAATGTTAAAATCATTTAGTGGTATGTTCAATTTTACACCTCCTCCGAGAATGTTACGGCTGAAATTTGAGCTGCTGAGTACTAATTCTTCCAATGATTTGCCACCATTCCTGTTTTCATATATGTAGATATAATTAATCTGAGGGCTGATATTTACACCCACTTTCCCGAAATCAGTATTGTTAATGTATCCGATTTGAAAACCGGCATTCAGGTTGAAGTTCCTGAAACCCGTGTTCAGCGGTGATATACTGCTTTTCAGATTAAAATTAACTGTTGAAGCATCAAAGAACCATGAGCGCATAAATCGTGCATTCTTATCTTGTCCACTTTCAGAAACGGTGATTACTCTCAAGCCCAGAAAAAATTGAAATTCATTATCTATGAAAGCCAGTTTTTCAAGTCCGAGCGAATCGCCCGATATGTAATTTTTTTTAAGAAAGGGATTGTACTTGAATAGTGTTAAAAGCGTGGTGAATTTATCATTGCCTTTTTTGGTCTGCCTGTCTTTTAGAGCTAAATTCCAGTCGAATGTTACCTGACCAGATGTAGATGAATTAGCCAAAGTAAATTCATACATATTGCCTCCCCCAACTCCGGATATCGCAAAGGTATTTACTCGAGGATTAAAAATCATTCCAATAGGAGAAGGCTGTTGAGCACTTAATCCTCCAAATGAAAAAAGTGCAAGGAAAATTGCAGGTGATATTATTTTCATGATATGTAAGGGTTGTTGATTGATAAATATATAAATAAAAAGAAGATACTTTTTAAAGTACCTTCTTCGTATAAAAAATCAATTAATCAATATCACCGCATCAAATACATCTTACCCCACCCCTGTGTAAAATACGGATCGGCGCCGCTTTGGCGCAGCTCTACCGCATTGCCGTCCAGCCTTGTAATTACACGATATAAATACACCCCGTTTGCCAGCGGATCACCAAATTCATCGCGGCCATCCCAGGCATACTGTGTAATGTTGCGGCCCACGCGCAACGGGCCAAGTTCGTCGCGGTCTATTTCGCGCACTACTTTGCCGGTGATGGTCATGATCTGGATGGTGAATACTTCGGGCACTTCCGAACCTGTAAGTGTGAATACAAACTGTGTGGATGTGGTGAACGGGTTGGGATAATTGAGCACCTGCGTAACGCTGGGTTTGTTTACCACTTCAAACGTAATGCGGTAATCATTAAAACCTGAGGTGTTGCTGGAGCGGTCTTTGGCCTGCACAATGAGTTCGTAAACACCATCCTGTAAAAGTTCGGGGGTGAAGAGGATTTTGCAACTGTTGTTGGGCAGCATGGCCGGCGTGAAGATCAGATCCTGACTCCAGCCGATGAGCTGCGGATTGCTTTGCTGCGGACTGCGCAGGAAGATGCGGAAGTCTGACGAATCGTTAAGTGCAAGAAACTGATTTTCGTCTTTCAGCTGCACCAGTATGCTTGGCCGGGCTGAAACAATATCGCCGTTAATGATGTGCATGCCGTCAAACGTCACATCGAGCAGCGGGTTGATGCGGTCGGCAGTGACGTGAAACGGCACCATGAGTACGTTGTTGAAATGGTACGGTTCAGGCACGGTGTTTATATCGCCCAGCGGATTTACTTCGAGCCAGAGCTCGTTGAGGCCGAGCAGCCCTTCGGTGGGCACGCGAAGTGTATCGCGGAACCAGGCATGGCCGGCAAATACGGGTGCACGGAGTTTATCGGGCAGCGTATCGCGGCTGCGGCTGTTGTCGATAACCCAGTAGCGGATGAGCAGACTGTCGGTAACCGGCCACGGGGTAAGGTTTTCGATGGCGGTGATGAGTTGCAGCGGCTGTCCTTCCTGCACGGTGTCGTTGCTGAGGCTGAAGAAGCGGGGCGGATTTACAGCCAGATCAGGCTGCGGCGTGTAGAGCACCTGCCAGCGGTCGAACTGCGGCGGTGTACGTGCTGTATCATCCGTCATGCGCGCCACAAGTTTGAGGTAGGGAAACAACGTGGCGTTTACGTAGTTGTTGAGTTGCAGCACATCGGTGGAATCTTCGGGGAACGAAGCCAGCACGGTTTCCGTGCCGTTGGCCTGAATGCCGATGAGCTGCACATATACATTGTCGTAATCGGGCTGCTCGGCCGCGCGTTGCCGCCAGTGAAATGAGCCCCAGCTCACTGCCGGGCCAATTACGGGCGATGTCATTACACCTTCGTTCCAGTTGGTGACCAGCGTATCGGAAAGTGTGATAACCGAACTGCGCAACGCACCAATTACTTCCGATGCCGTGCCGGGCGCTGCGCCCTTTGTACCAAACACAATGTAAGCCAATGAATCGGGCACGGTGCCGCCGCCCACCTGCGCACTGCCAATGCTCTGAAACGCACTCAGCAATGATGGCGTGTAAGGCGTGCGCAATGCCCACGGCCAGTTTTGGCTGTACACCAGCACCTTGTGCCCGTTGGGAATGGCGTTGATAAAGTTGCGCAGGTAGCCTTGATTCGTAGTATCGGTATCAAAAAAATCGAACGCATTGAGTGTTTGCCCCGGCACACAATTGTAATAGCCCGGCGGCAACTGACCAAATACCGAATCGTTGTAATTCCACGCTGTTCCGCTCACCGGATCAATCACCGCCACACTCATCCCGAAACCGCCAACTGCCGATACACACGAGAAAATATGCTGGTTAGCCCCGTTAATCTTATACCACGATTCGTTCCACGGCACGGCAAGATTGTAAATGCCGTTTTTCACACTGATGGTTTTTACATCGTTGAAAAAATCGAACCGGCGCTGCGGACGGTTGTATTGTACGTATTGATAACTGTTGTTTTTAAACTGGTAAAAATGCGCCTGCCCCCAGCCGGTTTGTCCGGCAATATACTGGAACGAACTTTCGCGCCAGATAATCGCATCGGCCGGTGTAAGTGAATCGGGGCTAACGCGCCAGTAATACACCGTGCTGTCGGTAAATGTTACCGGTGGTTTCCAGCTCACCACGCCACCTGCGGAGGTAATGGTTGTGCTTTGCATAAACGGCGAGTTAAACGTATCTGCCGTATCAAGCTGGAAAATGTAGGGCCTTGCACTTAGCATGGCATTTACGGTGGAGGCTTTGAGTGTGACGGTATCCGTAGGAATTACAGCAAACTCATACGGATACACCGGCACAAGGGCATTGCCGCGGATAAGCAGATCAATGTCGGGAATGGTGCTGTTATTGGCTTCGTTGCTTTCTGCAATCTGCCCGAAGTAATCAACCGTAATGCGGATGCGGTTCAGGCCAATGCCGCGCTGCTGATCAACCGGAATCACAAAGTGTGCGGTGTCGAAAAAGTACGGAGCACGCATAAGCAGCACGTTGCTGGCGGTGTCGCCGTTGGGGAATATGCGTTGCAGATACACCACCAGCGAATCGTTTACTGCTTTGCCACCATTGGCAAAACGCGCAAAGATGTGTACACTGTCGGACTCGCTTTCCTGATCAAAACGCACATCGGCATTGGTAATGCGGTAATCGGGCATTTTGCGTGTACCAATCACAATTGAAGGGTCGCCGTGTAAAGTCATTTCAAGCATGGTGGCTTTGCTGTACACCGAAGGAAATGTTTGCGACTGATAACGGAATACGGTTTGCTGGATGTTTTCACCAATACTTTTTCCGTATTCGGTTTGACCAATAGAACGGTACAAACGTGAAGTGTATTCGTTCAGAAAACCATCAATTCCCACACTTACCGAGGCAAGGTAACCGATTACCCCCCGGTTGGCAAGCAGCACAAATGCCTCGCTCGAACTTATTCCGGGCGAATGAATATCGCCTGCGTAACACGAGTTGGCAATGAGAAACGGGTAGCGTCCGGTGTTGTTGTAGGTGGAAGGATCGTCGATGCTTTGGTCGAAACCTGTGCCTGAGGCGTGGCCAAAAAATGTCATAATGGCTACGCCGTTTTCAATACGGTCGCGCAGCGAATCCGATTGATTTATTTGAATAGGAGCGGTGCTGGTTTTGAGATAGGTTTCCACCACGCCGCCAAAGGAGGTGTCTTCGATAATCTGTTCGTAGCCGAGCAGGTAGTTTTTGAATGTGTTCTGCTGTGTGGTGTCGGTGCCGCCGCCAAAGTGCAGTACGTATTTCATCCAGTCGTCGGGCGCGTTGTTTTCGTAGTCAATTACTTTCGCAAGATAATCGGCCACGGTGGCCGAATCGCGGGCGGCAATGCGGCCGGTGGGAATGGCGGGCTCGTACTGTGTGCCGTTGAGTCCGGCAGTAAGCAGGTTGTCGCTTGGCGGACTGCCTGCGCTGGGCACAAGGTTATCGTTCCAGTAGCTTTGGCGCGAAGGGCCGGGGTAGTATGATTTGCCGATGAGCAGCAGGTGCGCAGGTTTTGAGGGTGATGTTTGAATCAGATAATCGGCAAAGCGGCGTATGCCAAGCGGATGTTTGCTGATGCCCCAGGCAAACTGGTCGTAGAGTTCATGCACATCGGCCACAATTACGTGCCGTGCACCACCGGCTATACTTCGGCGGTAGCTGGCATAGTCTTGCGACGCATTCATCAGTCTGGCGTGTGTCACAATTACAAAGCTCGAATCGCCAAGCTGTGCGCCGTAGTTGGTAAAACTTCCGTTGCCGTTTACCGGTTGCATCTGTGCCGCAGTTACAGCCAGCATTGAACCCTGTGGCACCATGAAAATGGGTTTTTCGCTGCCGTTGCCGTTACGCACCAGTGCTTTCCAGCGGCCGCCCTGCAACACACCCGGTATGCGGGCATGATGGAAAAAGTCATACACATACACCGCACCGCCGCCCGAAATATTGGTAATCTCAAGCAACGATTTTTGGGCGGCTGCATTGTCGGGCAGCATGCCGCCAAACTGCACACGTCCTTCCAGATCAAACGTGTGCGGATAGGTGAGGCGTATGTAGCCCAAAGCCGTGCGGCCTGAAGACACAGAAAAGTTGTTGTTTATGCTGGTTACGCTTACCTGCGTACTTGTGCTGCCCAGTGCTTGCGGTGGTTGCGTAAAGCGGTATGTTTTTATGGCGTAACCGTCGTAAGTGGTATCAAACTGTGTGCTGAGGAAATTGATGCGGATGGAATTGTCGTTAAACACACTCCAGTCGTTCGACTGGCTGCTTACATTCAGTGTAAGTTCCGCATCGGGCGCGCCTGAGCCGGTGTAGGCATTTTGCGTACTGAGGTTGCGCACCATGCTTTGCCCGTAGAAAAACTCGGCATCAAAAAAACCTTCATCGGGCAGAAAAGCCGGATCGGTTACGCCGTTCGGATCGGCGGTGCCCTCTAAATATTGCCAGGGATTGTTAAAGAGTTCGGTATTGCGGAACCAGGGCGCCGGGGTGTAGTTGCTAAAAAGTGTATCGGCTTCGGGCAGCATGCGCCTGTTTGTGGTGCTGCTGTTCCAGGTAAGAAAATAGGTGGATGTATCGCTGAACAGGCTGAAGTATGGATTGGGCGGCCCGCCCGGCATGTAGATGAGCGAATCGGGACTGCCGTCGTTTTTCTCGCCGTAAAACTCAATGAAATCGCTGCTGTTGAATACGCCGTCGGCTTCGCCTTCAATGTGAATGTATTGTTCGGTGCCGCGACGGAAAAGCTGGAAGTTGCGCGGGTCGATACTGCTCAGTGTTGTGCCGGTGGCGGCTACTGCATTGGCCAGTGTGGCTGAGTCAACCCGGTGAATGCCGGTGCGGGTGATCTGTATTTTAACGTACTTCTGTGTGTAGTTTATCCATTCGTTGCCAAAAGGCTGCGCTGCCATTTTCAGGGCAGCAGCCACACAAAGCAGCAGTATGGGTAAAATTCTTTTCATGCAGGGCATGTAGGGTCAAACAAAACATGTTCACCGGCACCTGCAGGGCAGAAACCGGATCAGCGGATGCTGCGGTCGATGTTTAAACGCAGCGAGAAAACATTTGAATATAACGCTACCGACTGGTCGCCCACATCGCTCAGCGCATAATCAATGGAAAGACGTTTAAAGCGTATGCCCACACCAAGGTTGGGCTGCAAGGTGGTTACATCAGAACCGGTAATGTCTTTGGCGGTTTGTATGTTGCCAATGCCGGCGCGCAGGAAAATCATGTTTTTAAAGCCTGCTTCCAAGCCCATCATCGGCTCCATGCTCCACACATTGGTTTTGATGAGCACATTGCGCTGACTGTCGAATGTATTCACCAGCGAAATTTCGCCGCCCAGTGTAAAGCGTTGTTTTTTGTCGAGTGTCCATTGGCGTGAAGCTCCCAGCGCCAGACGCGGCAGGGTGAGTTCAAGCGAATTGTTTGGAATTACGTTGCCGGTGGCAATGAACACGTCTTTCATTTCATCGCTCAGGTTAAAGCTCCAGGCGTTGAAAGTAGAAGTCACATCGCGCAGTGTGGCACCGAATTTCCAGGCTTTCCAGTCGTACTGTGCACCCGCATCAAGACCAAAACCCCAGGCGCCGGCAAAGTCGCCAATGGTGCGGCGTATTATTTTGGCGTTGGCTCCTACACGCAGGCCGGGAATTTTCAGCGTGCGCGCATAGGAAAGAATAAATGCGTAGTCCTGCGCTGAGAAAGTGGTAATGCGGTCGTAGTCGATATTGCCGCCATTGTCGATAAGCTGTGTCGTATTGGGAATATCGTCCACCGCAAAGCGGATCATGCTCACGCCAAACACGCTGCTGCTGTCAATACGACCGGAAACGGCCGCATAGTCGTAGTTGGCAATGGAGGCAAAATATTCGGCATGCATCAGGCCTACCTGTACATTGTTTTGCTGGCGGGTAAGTCCGGCCGGATTCCAGTAACCGGCCGTTACATCATCAACCGAAGCAATTGTAGCGCCCGACATGCCGAAGCTGCGTGCACCCACGCCAATGGCGAGGAATTCATTACTGTATTTAGGCGCTGTGGTACCATTGCTGGCCTGCGTTTGCGACCACGCCGGTACAGCGGCAAGAAACAGCAGAAAAAAAGTATAAAGTCGGGTCAGTGAGTTCATCAGAATGTGCTTAAAGATACGGCATACAACCGAACCCCGCAATAACGCTTTTGTACCGGCAATATTGTACGAGTCAGGCGGGTGTGTGGTTTGCATTTACCCGGTTTTTTTAATCTCTGCAGCGGGAGTTGATTCATTGTCTGGGTAAAACGCTGTTTAAGAATGATTTGATTTAAGCCCGCCTTCCGCATTTTGTATATATTTATATCTTGTTTTTAGCCCCCGTTAACCCTCAGTACCACATGAAAATTCTGCATTTTTTACTCATCTCTGCCACACTTTGGAGTAGCTTTATTTCGGCTCAAAATTCGGTTGATTTCAGCTGGACTTCCTCCGCTGTAACTACCCAGAGTGTAAGTCCGCCCGTTTTTCCCGGTTGCGACACCGCCACACGGATTACGCTTTCCACACAGGCGGTTCACATTGTAAATTTCAACGGTTCCGGCCCGTATTCGTCCGGACAGCCCATTACCTCGGCGCTTATTCCCTCTAGTGCCGCGGCATCCTCGCTGCTGGCATTTGATATTACTATTTCATTTTCCACACCGGTAGCCTCCTGCGAATTGCTTGTGCGTGATATTGATGATGAGTACGACGACGGATTTCCAGAAGAAACACTTTCCAATTTCTCAGTTACTCCTTCATCAATTAACACTGTTACCGGCACCTACAACTGGAACGGAAGTACGCTGACCCCTACCGACAACAATATTCGTTTTTGGGTGCAGTGGAATACTGTGCCAATAACAAGCGTTACTTTCCGCTACAACCGCAGTATCGTAAACTATGCACTGCTGCTTGATTCCATTCGGTTTACGTGTTTCAATCCGAAATCAGTAAGTGAAATAAACAATCAGCCCTTGCCTGTTACGGCTGGTTATTTGCCTGCCTTGCAAGCGCTTCATATTGAAGTGGCGGCGGAGGTTGACCAGTGCAATTTCAATTTGTATGCCGCAACCGGACAGCTCGTGTACCGCCAATCATTGAGTCAGGGTATGCACACCGTACCGCTTCAGCAGCTTTCGCCCGGTTTGTACATTGCCGAGTTTTATTCAGGACAACGTATCAAACGCGAACGGTTTTTTGTATGTTACTGATGTGTGTGATGTGCTTGTAACTTACTGCTGGCGTATCCACACAAACCGGAATACTTTATTTCCACCACGGTAATTTACAAATGCACTGTTGGCCGGATTGAGCGTGTCGAACGGATTTTTCCATTGCCATTCCGCCGAAGGGGTGTAGCTGTAGTTGAGCGTGTCGTGGCTGTATTTGTATGTGCCTTCAAAATCGCTTACCGCTCTGTTTCGTATTGTAATACGATTGGCATTTTGCACAGTGTCGGTTTCAACTTTACCGTTACGCATCAGTTTTCCGTTACTCAGTGTAAGACCGTGGTGGCATTCACTCAGTTCACGTGTAAGTTCTTCGGCATTGTACAGAATTTCATATACGCCGGGGTAACTGACTTTTGCAGTGCCGTTATTGATCCGGCGTGAAATTGATCCGGTGAAATCAAGTGTAATGGTTTTTCCGCCTGTAAACATGGACGTTACGTCAAGCCTCGCCAGCCGTTTGGTTTCGCTTCCGTTTACATACAGCATACTGTCGAGATACACACTGCGCAGTACGTAGCGGCCTGTTTGCAGGCAGTTGTCGTTAGTCAGGTTCTTGCTGAAAACGCCTGTGCCTGACAAAACAAAGAATACTCCCAACGCTGCAAAAATGCCGGCCGACAGGAAGATGAGCAATTTTGTGCGTGTAGCATTTGCAGTCATTAGAAAATGCAGTCTTAATTTTTGCGAAGATAAGCGCCTATTTTTAAAGCGGCCAGTTCCGAAAATTGCTGAGCACCTTCACGATTCAGGTGTGCCGGATCGGTAAAAAAGGCTTCATTGTAGGCTAAACCGGCATTACTGAAATCGAAAAAAGCACATTTGTTTTCGCTTGCCATCGCGGTGAAATCGGCAATCAGGTGATCATAGTTGGTAATGCAGTGCTGGCGTTCAATCCAGAGCGGTGAAATTACAAAAACAGGCTTTATTTTTCGTGCGTGGCAAATGGCCGTAAGTAAGCGCAGTTCTTCGCGGTAGGTAGTTGACGGCATGGCGGCTTTTCCGGTTGAGAGCAGTGCATGCATACTGCCTGTGTAACCGCGTTTAACCGATTCTTCATAGCCTTTTTGTGCGGGAGCCGGTTTGCCGCTCAGCCAGCCGCGCAGGCCGGCGTTAAGCAGGCGTGTGTTGCCCTGCGCCAGTGCATACGGCGCCACAAAACGATAGGCTGTAAATTTATTATCCTGCCGGCAAAGGCCGTTGTACAACGCTTTATTTTGCAGAAACGGCAGGTAACGCGGGTAATCAAACACACTATCAAACGCATCGTCCAGCGCGTGTATATCGAGGTTAATGATCACCGCCTCCGGGGCAGGATGCGTTTCAAGCCAGGCCTCAAGCGTAGTGCGGAAAAGAGGTACAGTGGCGCCGGTCATGCCTGCGTTCCACACACGCATGCCGCATTCGCGTTCAAACACCCCGGGTACAAACTGGCAGGCCGCACGCGAGGAGCCGAGAATGAGCAGTTGCGCGCTGTCGCGTCCGAGAAAGGTTTCGCGGAGTTTGGCAAACTCGCCCGTGCCGCCACGCCGCACACCGGCGTATTCCAGCTCACGCAGCAGCCAAAGCAGGGCAAGGGCAATAACGGAGTAGAGGGCAAGGCGTTTCACGCTGCAAGTATAGCGCAAATAGAGACAGCAGACATGTGTATTTCCTCAAAAATAAGGAGCACAAAACCATCACATCAGGCGATGCATTGGCAGCCGGTTTACCGGAACTTCGCAACATACATCGGCCCAATGACTCAGGAAGAATATCTCTCGCAACGTTTGCTTCCGCAAATAAAGTGGTACAGCAGCAAAGCCGCCTTGAATAAAAGCTGGCATATCTATACGCGCATAGCAGTGATTATTCTTTCGGCACTTATTCCGCTGCTTGCGGGTATGGAGTTTGTCGCAGCCTTTAAAAACATCTTGCTCGGAACGCTCGGGGCACTTGTGGTAATTGTGGAAGGCATTTCCGAGTTTCTGAAATTTCGCGAGAAATGGAGTCAGTATCGCTCCACTGCCGAATTGCTAAAACAGGAAAAAATGCTTTTTCTCACCTCCTCCAGCAGTTACAGCGAATCGGAAACCCCATTCCGGTTGCTCGTAGCACGCGTTGAGGCATTGATTAATAAGGAAAATGCGGAGTGGGTGAGGTATGTGAAGGAAAACGTTTGATAGCAATTAACCATTCAATAATTAAACTAAAAATGTATTTATGCCTGAATTGAAAACCTACGATCTTTTTATTTCACATGCGTGGAGTCATGGAGATGAATACTATTCACTTGTTGAAAAACTGATAGAGGCGCCTAATTTTAAGTGGCGAAACTATAGTGTTCCTGAACATGATCCACTTATAGATCCCGAAAATCCGGAAGGAATGAAAAAACTTGAAAAAATGCTGGCAGAACAGGTAAGGCAAGCAAGTTGTGTGATAATTATTGGAGGAATGTATGTGAATCATAGAGAGTGGATTCAGAAAGAAATTAAAATCGCTCAAGATTTCGAAAAGCCAATTGTGCTCGTGTCTCCTTGGGCACAGGAAAGAATCCCTAAAGAAATTCAGGGGATTGCAGATGAGGTTGTGAAGTGGAATATTGCTTCTATTATCGAGGCAATTCGTAAATGTTTATCTTAAAATGATTTCAGGTTTACAGCACTTTAAGACTGATTAGGAGAAAAGATTTCTGTCTTACATAAAACCCTGTAGACTATGTTTAAATAAAAATCAATAAAATAACTAGAGTCTGTTTAAAAATCATCCTTTTGCTTTGTGATGGTACATTTTTCCTCATCCGGTGTTGCCTTTTTGTCGATCCTCACAAAGGATCGCCCTCAAAAGATGCCTTGTCTGAGAATAAATCAGATCATCCCAAATCTCAAAAACGAATTTTAAACAGGCTCTATATTAAAATAATAAATTTCAATGGCAGAAGATTTCGACAATCAAGAATTATCTGGCGATAACCAAGGAGATAATACAGAATTAAACGTTACTGGTAAAAGAGCCAGAAAACGACTCTCCTTTCCCATAACCCCATTTGAAGATTCTTTTGAATATGCAAAGAAATTATATGAAATAGGATCTGGAGATAAAGTTCGAAGAATGACTTTTTTTAAAGAATGGGGAAGATCACCAGATAGTAGTGCAAGTAGAATGATGATTGTTAATTCAAATAAATACGACCTAACAAAAGGAGGTTATAGTGCGGAATTTCTTGAATTAACAGAATTGGGATATAAAGCAGTTTCCCATACTAATTCACTTGATTCGTATAGAGCGAAGTTTAATTTGGCTATAAGTCAAATAGAGGTATATAAATATCTATATAATAAATATATAAATGTTAAAGTTCCTAATAAAAATATTGCTATAGATGTAATAAAAGAAAAGTTTCCCGATTTGACCAATGAAAATTCATCTATTGTTTTTGAGACATTTATTGTTAATTTAAAATATCTTGGATTGATACAAACAATATCTGGCGCAGAAAGAATCTTATCTGTGGAGGAGTTTATTGAGCAAAGTGGCAATAGTTCTTTTTCAACAGTTTCAAGTATTGCAGAGACCAGATATACTGAAAATAACTCTGTAAAAGATTTGTCAACATTTAAGTCTGACAATGATTTTCATAGCACCTGTTTTTATATTTCTCCTATAGGTGCGGAGGATACTGAATACCGAAAACATTCGGACTTATTTCTCGAATCAATTATTCGCCCTGCATTAGTTGAATTTGGTCTTAATGTTATAAGAGCTGATCAAATTGAAAAACCAGGAATAATTTCAAATCAGGTAATTGAAAATATTTTCAAGTCGAAACTTGTAATTGCTGATCTTTCATTTCACAATCCGAATGTGTTTTATGAGTTGGCATTACGTCATGTTTCTCGTTTGCCAACAGTTCAAATAATTAGGAAGAATGATCAAATTCCATTTGACCTGAGCCATACAAGAACAATTATTATTGATACAACAGACATATATACATTGGTTCCTAAGTTAGAAAGCTATAAAGTCGAAATAGCAAGTCAGGTCAGACAGGTGCTTGCTAATAAAGATTCTTCTGAGAATCCAATAACAAACGTTCTGCCAGATATTAAGCTAATTCTGGAAAGTCAAAACGCAAAATAAATAAACGGCTTCGCACCAAATTCCCCCACCAGAAACAGCAGCACAAACACGCAAACATAAAAAGCCGGACGCAACACACCTGCATACATTTTATGCCCGCGCAGCCAGCCGTATTCTTCCTGCAACTCGCGCGCAAACAAAAGCGCAATGCCACCCAGTGCCAGCAGCCACGGAAACAAATCGTGCAGGCTGCGCAGTTCGTGCCACGCGCTGGTCACGCTCCAGCCGCCTTGCAGTACGCGGCCGGCGTAGTGTGTAAGCACATCCATACTGCCCGCGCGGAACGCAATAATACTCACACTGTGAAATGCAATAAGCCACAGCCAGCCGGGCAAACGCAAAAGCTTTTCCGGTATGCGTAAGCGAATATGTTTAAATACCACACGTTCCAGCAAATACACTACGCCATGCAGCGCGCCCCAAATCACAAACGCCCAGGAGGCACCGTGCCACAAACCGCTGATTAAAAACGTGAGCAGCAAATTGACCTGTACACGCCACTGCGCCGCGCGGCCACCACCAAGCGGTATATACACATAGTCTCTGAACCACGTAGTCATGCTGATGTGGTTGCGCTGCCAGAAATCGTGCAGCGAACGTGCCAGCAGCGGCCGCCGCCAGTTTACCATAAGTTCCACACCAAACAGCCGCGCCGTGCCGGTGGCAATATCCGTATAACCCGAAAAATCGCAATACACCTGCACGGCAAACAAAAAGCCGCCCAGCGCCAGCGTGAGTCCGCCAAAATTTTCGGGTGTGGCAAACAGCGGATCCACATACGCGGCCAATCTGTCGGCAATAACCAGTTTCTTGAAAAACCCCCACAGCATCAGCCTGCCGGCTTTGCCCAGCGCATCCGCATCAAGCGGTTTGGGTGTGGTAAGCTGTTGGTTCAGGTGTGCGTAGCGTTCCACCGGCCCCGCCACCAATTGCGGAAAAAATGATACAAACAATGCAAACTGCCACACGTTTTTTTCGGCGGGCGTTTGCTTGCGATAGACATCAATCACATACGCCAGCGACTGAAACGTGTAAAACGAAAGGCCTGCAGGCACCGCAATGGCCGCAATAAAATCAGCACGTTGCCCGCCGCCCAGCCACAAAGCCGTGTTCCAGAAAAATGCACTGTACTTGAATGCCGCAAGCACCCCGATATTACTGAGTATGCTTACGGCCAGCCATCCTTTGCGCGCGCGCGCCGTTTGTGAGGCCTCCACCCGCAGCGCGGCGTACCAGTCGGTTATTGTGGTAAGCAGCAACAAAATGCCAAACCACCACACACCATACATGTAAAAAAAGTAGCTGGCCGCCAGCAGCCAGTATTTCCGGTATGCGGCAGGCAGCAGCTTCCATCCGGCAAATACCAGCGGCAAAAAAACAAGCCACACAAACGAGGTGAAAAGCATGCGCGTAAAGCAGCTTAGCTGCCTGCGTGCAAAATACGTAAAATCATCAGCACGTATGTGTTGTTCAATTCAGGAGCGAACCTGTAATCAATACAATACCACCTGTTCCGGCTATCCGTTCCAACCCTGCCCGCTGTCCCCGCAGTTATTGCGGTGAGCCGGCAGGGTTTCCACTACTATCCGGGCTATAAATTCAAACCTTCCGGTGCAATAAAAAGTCTGTGTTTCCGGCGGAAATAGTACTTTCACCGTATGGCAAAAAAAGCATCTTCCACGGCTTCGTTTTTTGAAAACAAGCGTCTTGTTTATGCAATTCTGTTTGTATTTGCCTTTTTACTTTATGCCAATACACTCAGCCATCAAACAGCACTCGATGATTATGCCGTAATCGAAACCAACGAATATGTGCAGCAGGGTTTTGGTGGTATTCACAAAATCCTCACCACATTTTACTGGAAAGGTTCTCCCTCGTTTGCCAATGCCAATTCAGGCATTTACCGTCCGCTTTCGCTGGTGGTGTTTGCCGCCGACTGGGCGTTTACAAGTGGCAAAACGGTGCAGGAACACGCCTGGGCTGCCGCACGCCTGGGGCATTTGCAAAATGTGCTTTTGTATGCCTGCATTGCCGTGCTGCTGTTTCGTGTGCTGACGCGTTTGCTACGCAACTACACAGCGCTGTTGCCATTTATCATTACACTGCTGTTTGTTGCCCATCCGCTGCACACCGAAGTGGTGGCCAATGTAAAAAGTATGGATGAGCTGCTGGCTTTTTTGTTTTCGCTGCTGGCTTTGGAAACGGCTTTTCGCTGGCACGAAAATCCCGGCAACAAACTTTTGCTGAATTCAGCAGGCTGGCTGCTTCTCGCCTTACTTTCAAAAGAAGGTGCGGTATTGTTTGTTCTTGTAATTCCGCTGGCACTTTACTATTTCACTCAGGCCACACGCAACAGTATTTTCCGTATGGGGTTTGTGCTGCTTGCTGTGGCACTTATCTGGTTCGGACTGCATTCGGCCATCATTCAGGGCGATTCCACGCCCAAAATCACTTATACGTTTAACGACAATACGCTGGTACTGGCCGGTTCGTTTGCCGAAAGACTGGCTTCGTCCATTGTCATCTTCTGGCGTTACATTCAGCTTATTGCCGTACCCGTGCAGCTTTCGTACGATTACTCTTACAACGACAACCCGATAACCGGTTTTGGCAATGTGCATGTATGGCTTACACTGTTGCTTTGCGGGGCGCTGTTTTTTGTGGCGTTTAAGCAATGGAAACAACGCACAGTGCTTTCATTTGGTATTTTGTTTTTCTTCATCACGTTTGCACTTACGTCTAATGTATTTTTCCTCATTGGCACCACCATGGCCGAACGATTAACGTTTACACCGCTGCTAGGTTTCTGCATAGCTGCGGGCTGGTTTATTGTCCGTTACACAGGAGCACTTAAACAGGTACCCGGAAAGCTGCATACCGCATCGCTGCTGGTTACAGCTGCACTGGTGTTGCCTTACAGCATACGTACGTTTACGCGCAATGCCGACTGGAAAAACAACACCACACTCATGACTGCCGATGCGCAGACTGAAACCGGCAGTGCGCGCATCTATTACAATTATGGTACGGTTATTATTAACCGTGTGGCACCCGATGCGCCGCAGCCACAACGTTTTGCCGCAGCCGATAGTGCAATGGCCGCATTCCGCAACACACTCCGTATCGATTCAACCTACGCGCAGGCCTGGTATCAGATGGGCGTATGCCACTACCGCCGGAATGAGTATGCACAGTCGGCCGCAGCATTTTACAAAGCACGCGCCTTAGACCCGAAGCAGGATGTGGACCGCAACCTGGCCGATGCGCTGCATAGTGCAAAACAATACGACAGTGCTGCCGTTGTGCTTGCGCGGGTGATTCGCCGAAACGATGCGGCACAAAATACTACCGCCAAACTGGCCGAGGCCTTACTTAATCTGAACGACACCGCCGCAGCCATAAACACACTGCACACAGGCATCTCGCGCGATAGTCTCTATACCGGCAATTATTTGCTGCTGGGCAATATATATGGTATCTCCAAGCAATATCCGCAATCGCGTGAGGTGCTCGAGAAAGCATTGCGCATTGAACCCGGTAACATGCAAATTGTGCAGGCACTTGCACTCACGCTACAGTTCATGGGCGATACCCGACGCCTGGCAGAACTTGAGCAGAAATATCTCCGCAAAAATACGCCCTGACGCAGCTTAGGCATATCGCGGGCTCTTTTTTTTGTATGCAAAACAGGTAGCCGCTATTGGTGTTGTTAAAGGTGTTTGCACAAGCAATACCGGGTCATTTTACATCGTTTTTTTCAATGGGCTGAATATATTTCTTATACATTTGCAGCAACGCCTTAACTATCATTCATTATGAAAAAACAAATACTCGCTGCTGCAACTTTCTGTGTATTCGCAGCGGGCGTATTAAACGCCCAGTCGGCTGAGAAAAAATGGGGACTTGGTCTCTATGGCGGTGCTTTACAGTACCGTGGTGAAGCAGGAGATGAATTTTTTAAGTTTGACCCGATTCGCCCAACCTTCGGAATTACTGCGGCACGTTATATCAATCCCTGGATAGACCTTGCGGCCGATTTTGGAATTGGCGGTATTGGCTACGCAGGAGCTGTGCCGGCTTTTAGCGGCGATTTATATAATCTGGATTTTGTAGCCCGCATAAAATTCAACAACGGCAAATGGATCAAGGAAAATGCGTTTATCGGACCTTATGTATTTTTGGGTGTAGGTGATGCGGTGTACCGCGAGCCCCGCTATATGCCCCGCACAAATTTTACGGTTGACTTCAACTTCCCGGTTGGTGCCGGTGTGCGTGTGCGACTAGCCCCCAATGTAAATCTGCGTTTGCAAACCGCTTATCACTGGACACTTACCGATATATATGATGGTGTGTCGCGTCCGGGCGTATCGGGCAATCAGAACGATCAGTTCCTGACCACAACCGTTGGCCTTGTATTTAACATAGATCGTAAAGACACCGATAAAGACGGGGTTTACGATAAATTCGACAAATGCCCCAACACACCGCCCGGTGTGAAAATTGACGCCAAAGGCTGTCCGCTCGATAAAGATCAGGACGGTATTATGGATGCTGATGACAGTTGCCCCGATGTGGCCGGTGTGGCTTCGGCTAAAGGCTGCCCCGATGCGGATGGCGATGGAATTAAAGACAGTGATGATGCCTGCCCGAACAATGCAGGTGACGCCAAAAACAACGGCTGCCCCGATAAAGATGGTGATGGTGTAGTGGATAAAGACGACCGCTGCCCCGATGTGGCCGGTGATGCGAAATTTAACGGCTGCCCCGATACCGATGGCGACGGCACACCGGATATTGATGATAAATGTCCGACCGAACGAGGCCGTGCCAACCTTGGAGGCTGCCCCGACAGTGATGGCGACGGTATCATTAACTCGCAGGATGCCTGCCCCAATCAGGCCGGACCAGCAACGAACAAGGGGTGCCCGGAAGTGAAGGAAGAAACCAAAAAAGTACTTGCGCAGGCACTTGCCGGTGTGCAGTTTGAAACGGGTAAAGATGTAATCAAAAAATCATCATACGCCATTCTCGACAACGTGGTGAAAGTAATGCTCGAAAATCCCGAATACAAACTGAGTATTGAAGGCCACACCGACAATCAGGGCGATGATGCCAAGAATCTTGATCTCTCCCAGCGTCGCGCCAATGCAGTAATGAAATACCTGACCGATAAAGGCGTAGATGCGAAACGTTTGCGTGCCACCGGCTACGGCGAAACCAAACCGGTTGAAACCAACGATACCCCCGCCGGCCGTGCCAAAAACCGCCGTGTGGAGTTTAAGATTGAATTTTAACTGAAGTAAATTTTATATACCACGGCCGCCTCGCAGAGGCGGCCGTGGCTGTTTTTTTTCGGGCGAAGCTGAAAAACTGACAATGCTGCACAAAGTTTTCTTCGGCGAAGCCGGATAAACTTTGTGCAAGCCTTAAACAAGTTTCCGAACTCGTTTATGGCTTGCACACCTGCGGAGGTGTGGCGGTTTCAAAGCGCCGGAAGGAGTGAATTTTTAGCCCCGGCTGTAATGGAAAGTCTGCCGCAATGCCTTTTCAGAAAAGGATGGCCTTGTAATGGAAGACGGGAGCGAACGGTTTTGTAATGCACCCTCAGGTTCGCTCCTCCTATTTATTTGCCGGTATTTTATTTCAAGCCATAGGAAATGTGCCACAGCATGGCCGCATCGCTTCGAAGTGTGTATTTTCGCATACAATGAAACTTTTCACCATTCCCAACCTTTTTACGCTGGGCAATTTGCTTTGCGGCTGTCTGGCCATAATTTCTGCGTTTGAGGGCGATCTGATGTGGAGTGCCTATCTGGTAGGTATTGCCGCCGTGCTCGATTTTTTTGATGGTTTTGTGGCCCGGCTGCTCAACTCCAGCTCGCCCATTGGCAAAGAACTCGATTCGCTGGCCGATTGTGTAACCTTTGGCGTGGTGCCGGCCATAATGACGATGGTGATGGTGCAGAAAGCGGTTTTTTATTCCAAAGAAGGACTTGGTTTTTTTGAAGCCAACCACTGGCTCACGTATTTTCCGCTGATTATTGCCCTGTTTTCGGCGCTGCGTCTGGCCAAGTTTAATATTGATACCCGGCAAAGCGATTCGTTTATCGGTGTGCCCACACCGGCCAATGCCATGCTCATTGCGGCCATTCCGCTTATGGCGGGTTGGGATGGCAGTGCTGATTTTGCGTTACGGATAGCAGAGGTAAAGCCTGGCTTCTTGCTGAATCCGTATTTTCTGATGGTTCTTTCGCTGGTGATGTCGTTGCTGCTTATTTCCGAGCTGCCGCTTTTTGCGCTCAAGTTCAAGAAGTTTGGCTGGAAAGGCAACGAGGTGCGTTACAGTTTTCTGCTGGGCTGTTTGGCCATGATTGTGCTGCTGGGCTACGCCGGCATTGCGCTGAGCATTGTGGCGTACATTCTGCTTTCGGTGGGGTTGTGGTTAATGAACCGTGGAAAACAATCGGCCACCTGATTGCGGTAAATTATCGACCAAAACACCTACCTTTGCCCCGCAAAACAGAATTATCGCACACGATGAAATTTATAGCCGAAATTGACGTAATGCCGCACAAGGCGTTGCTCGACCCGCAAGGTAAAGCCGTAAGCGGCAGCATGAAAAACCTCAATCTGCCCGAAATCGGCAATGTGCGCATTGGTAAGCACATTTCGCTGGAAGTAGAGGCCGACTCAAAAGCTACTGCGGAGGCGAAAGTGGATGAGGCCTGCAAAAAGCTGCTTGCCAATCCCATTATGGAATACTACGAGTATAAGATTTCGGAAGCCTAATTAATTCATACATCATTTGCAAAACAGCAACAGTTCATTTGTACATGCGCTGCTGCTGTTTTGTGTTTACAGCCTATTGAATGGATAAACAGAAGTGGTACTCGATGCCCATTGCGGTGGTAGCCTATTCCATGCTGGTGGTAACAGGCTTCGTGTGGTTGTGGAATTATATTGCCGGTACATCACTTTCGCAGTTCTGGTTCATTATTGCGGGTATTGCCGGCATATTTCTGGTGCTTGCGTTTGTGCTTAGTCTGATACGCATACACTGGGAGTTTGCCGTGCTTATTCAGGTGGCCCTGGTGTTGGGGCCGTTGCTTTATTTTATAAACAATAACGAGCCGTACCGGCCCCCGGTATTGGTGTTTCTGGTAAACGGAGGTTATACCGGTACGCTTGAAATTGCATTTAAGGAAACTGCTGAAACACAAGTGAAGAAGCGCACTGATACCTTGTTTTTCCCGTTTGATGTGGATGGGAAAATTCAGTTGCAGGAAGATTACCGCATGGTAAAAACGGCGATGGAGAAGAACTGCTACTACCTCTACAACGACCGCAGCCGCGAACTGATTCCTTTTGTGGCCGGCCCTAAAGCAATGCCCGCCGATTCGGCAAAAAAAATCCTTGTTTCGCGACCTTCGCAAACCAAAGGTGCAAAAATGCAGGTGCTGAATTATGAGGTGGAGAAGGCGGGAAGAGTGAAGTGGTAATGGTGGTGGCTTCGACAAGCTCAGCCACCAGTAGGCATGCTATGGTGGCTTCGACAAGCTGAGCCACCAGTAGGAGTAACGTGGAACAACAATTCTCAAATAAAAAAAACACCGCCTTAGTGAAGCGGTGTTTTTTGTAATTCGTTCATCGCATTAATCCTGCGGCGGATCGGGTGCGGTGGTGTAGCCTGCTTTTTTGGGCTTGAGTGTTTTCGGGAAGATCACGTTGATGAGTTCTTCGCTTTGTGTGAGCTGGGTGGCCGAAATACCATTTACAATGGTGGCCGGCACATCGTATTTCAGTTTTGGTTTGTAAGGCTCGTAGGTGCCGTTGTCGAGCAGGCGGTACATGGCAATTACCTTTCCGTCTTTCACTTCCACTCGTCCGTTGTAGCAGCGTGCCTCGGCACCGGTGCGGATGCTGATAATGATATTATCGTGTGTGCCGTCGGCTACTGTTTCGGCGCCGCGCTGTTCAAATTTTTCTTCCCAGCGGGTGTAGCAGTTATCCTGCGCGGGTGTGGCGGGTGTTTGTGCGGCGGCAGGCACAATGCCCAGTCCGGCTACTGCAATTATGCAGGCGAGTACGGTTTTAATCATGCGGTAAAACTGGTTTGTTGGCTTTAAGTTTCTAAAGATAATTAACCCTCCCGAATATCCGCCTGCGTTTTGCCCGCCTGCTGTTTTTCTTCGACCGATGTACTGAATTTCACCCGTCAGTAAAAAACATGAACTTTTAGGTTCATCCCGGGCTTGATGAAAAATAAATTTGGAAGTACGGAAAATTGCGTTTTACCTTTGCCGCCGTTAAAAGCACGATACGTTCATCAGTTCAGGCTGATGCAGATTCTTTCAGTTACTTGTAATTCTTTATTGTTTCATTTTATACACGTTTCATTACATGACACTCGTAAAAACCTACGGCTGTGCCGTACAGGGAATTCAGGCCAACACCATAACGGTAGAGGTAAACATCGACACCGGGATCAATTTTTTTATTGTGGGTTTGCCCGACAGCGCGGTAAAGGAAAGCCAGCAGCGTATTGATGCCGCTTTGCGCAACAACGGATTCCGCATTCCCGGCAAAAAAATTACCGTAAACATGGCGCCTGCCGACGTCCGCAAGGAAGGATCGGCTTATGATTTAACCATTGCGGCGGGTATTCTGGCCGCTTCGGAACAAATGCCGGCACACGAAGTAGAACGCTTTGTGCTGATGGGCGAACTGGCGCTCGACGGGGAGTTGCGGCCCATTCGCGGCGTGCTGCCTATTGCGATGCAGGCGCTGGCTGCCGGGTTTGAGGGAATGATTGTGCCTTACGACAATGCCCGCGAAGCAGCCGTGGTGGAAGGCCTGCCGGTGTATGCCATGAAGCACTTGCGCGAAGTGATTGACTTTTTTTGCGGCCAGCGTCCGGAGCCGGTGAAACTTGATCTTGCTGCCGAATTTGCCACCGAGCCCTTACTTACCGATGCCGATCTGGCCGAAGTGAAAGGGCAGGACATTGTGCGCCGTGCGCTGGAAGTGGCGGCCGGCGGCGGACATAATATTCTCATGATCGGGCCTCCGGGTGCGGGTAAAACCATGCTGGCCAAACGCCTGCCGGGCATTCTGCCACCCATGAGTTTGCGCGAGGCGCTTGAAACCACTAAAATTCATTCGGTGGCTGGCCGCAGCGGAGCGGGAGCCGGACTGATTACACGCCGGCCGTTTCGATCGCCGCATCATACAATTAGCGATGTGGCGCTGGTAGGGGGCGGTGGCTTTCCGCAGCCGGGCGAAATTTCGCTGGCACACAACGGTGTGCTTTTTCTCGACGAACTGCCCGAATACAAACGCACTGTGCTTGAAGTGATGCGGCAGCCGCTCGAAGACCGTGTGGTGACTATCTCCCGCGCTAAGTTTACGGTTGATTTTCCGGCCGGCTTTATGCTGGTAGCGTCTATGAATCCCTGCCCGTGCGGCTACTTCAGCCATCCCGATAAAAAGTGTGTGTGTCCGCCCGGCGCCGTGCAGGCCTACATGAACCGCATTTCAGGGCCGCTGCTCGATCGTATCGACATGCACGTGGAGGTTTCGCCGCTGGGTTTTCGCGAACTATCAAACAACCAGCCAGGCGAAAGCAGCGCGGCTGTGCGGGAACGGGTGATGCGTGTGCGCGAAATACAATTGAAACGATTTGCAAATACCCCCGGCGTTTACTGCAATGCACAAATGACCGCTTCAATGGTGCGTGAATATTGTGCGCTTGATGAAGCCGGAAAAGAGGTGCTTCAAACAGCCATGAACCGGCTCGGCTTTTCGGCACGCGGCTTTGATCGTATGCTGAAAGTGGCACGCACCATTGCTGATATGCACGGGAACAAAAATGTAACGAAAGATAATCTTATCTCAGCCGTGAGATACCGCAATCTTGACAGAGCTAATTTTTACGCCAATTGAGCGTTTAAATAAATTTCACCCTCTGGCTTTGTTATGGGGCATTTTCACTCTACTTCGTTGGCCTTTTTGCCCGTATCATTTCCGATATGGATTGCCCGCGCCCGTAAGCGCGCGCCTCGTCAGGCATAAACAGCCTCTAAATCTCAAAAACAAAATTTAAACAGGTTCTGATTCTCTTCCCGTAAATACTGTTTCATGATTTCCTCACAGTGGTTAAAATCACTGTGAGGAAATACACCAACTGCTTTGCCAGTTCAAACCCTTATTTATTCATCATTCTATACACAGACACATGGGCAATTTTTATTTTCAACTTTTATTGATTCATATTTACTTCTATTGTGATTGGGAAAGAGTGGGGATATCGCTCGAAATAAAAAATCCCTTCACTACCCGGCAACGGGTAAATTATCCATTGCCTGCCAGATAGAAATTACACGGGCTTTGATTTACAACAGGTACTGAAGGATTTCAGGACGATTGTTCAGGTATTCGTATTTCATTCCACTTTGCGTCATCCTGTGAAGAAGCAGATTAAGGTCGTCTTTTTTCAAAATTTCCAATCCGATAAATGCGGGCCCGTTTTCGCGGTTGTTTTTTTGGGAGTATTCGAAATGTGTAATATCCTGTCCGGTATCCAGAACCTTGTCGAGAAATTCTCTTAGTGCGCCCGCCCGCTGAGGAAATCTTACAATGAAGTAATGTTTAAGGCCTTCGTACATCAGTGAACGTTCCCTGATTTCTTCTGTTCGAGAAATGTCGTTGTTGCTTCCGCTTACAATACATACAACTGTTTTGTGTGTTATTTCTGATGCGTAAAGGTCAAGTGCAGTAATGGCAAGTGCTCCTGCGGGTTCCACAATAATAGCTTCTTCGTTGTAAAGCTGAAGTATGGTGCTGCACACTTTACCCTCAGGCACGGTAACAATATCGTATAAATGTGTTTTACAGATTTCAAAGGTTTTGTCGCCCACGCGTTTTACGGCAGCACCGTCAATAAACTTATCTATTTCCGTCAGGGTATGATTGAAGCCCAGTTGTAACGATGTTTTCATTGACGGTGCGCCTTCGGGTTCCACACCAATAATATGCGTATGCGGACTAAGTTTACTGAATACGGTACAAATTCCTGCTGCAAGTCCGCCTCCACCTACCGGTACAAACATATAATCAATTTTTCCGGCAAAATCTTCAAGTATTTCCAGCCCTATTGTTGCTTGTCCCTCTATGACTTTCTCATCGTCGAAAGGATGGATAAAGGGCATTTTGTTTTTTGCCGAAAGCTCAAGAGCTTCTTTGTAGCTGTCGTCAAAAGTATCTCCTTTTAAATAGAGCTGCACAAACTCACCGCCAAACATTTTTACTTGATTTACTTTTTGTGTGGGCGTGGTAACAGGCATGAAGATATGTCCTTTTATACCGAGTAGTTTACACGAAAGGGCCACTCCCTGTGCATGATTTCCCGCACTGGCACATACCACACCTTTAGTGGTTTTGGAAGCAGGTACTGAAGTGATTTTATTATAGGCTCCTCTGATCTTATAGGAACGAACAATCTGAAGATCTTCTCGCTTCAGGTAAATTTCCGCATTGAATTTCGAAGAAAGCCCTGCATTGTATTGCAAAGGCGTATGCCGCACAATTTTTTTGAGTTTGGGATACGCTTCATTCACTATAAGATCAAAGGATGCCATTGATAGTGTATAATAGATTAAGGTCTTAATTTTCTGACTTGCGCACCCGCCTGCCACATTTCCGAGTTCTGGATTTCGGCCAGTTCAGATTGAAGCTGTTCACGATAATTGTTTTTTTGATTAGCGGTAATGGTTCGTTCTGCTTCTTTACCGCTGGCTACACTATCGTACAATTTTTCGAATACGGGCTCGGTAGCCTTACGGAATTCATGCCTCCAGTCGAGTGCGCCGCGCTGTGCCGTGGTAGATGTGTTTGCAAACATCCATTCCATACCGTTTTCGGCCACGAGTGGCATAAGGCTCTGGGTGAGTTCTTCTACTGTTTCGTTGAAAGCTTCGGAGGGAGTATGTCCTTTTTTTCTGAGTATGTTGTATTGAGCTTCCATAATACCGGCAAGGGCCCCCATAAGCACACCGCGTTCGCCAGTTAAATCACTGAATACTTCGCGTGTAAAATCGGTTTCAAACAAATACCCTGAGCCAATGCCGATGCCAAGTGCCAGTGCAGTTTCCCGTGCGTTTCCGGAATAATCCTGATAAACTGCAAAACTCGAATTGATTCCCTTCTGCTGCAAAAAAAGTCGTCTTACGCTGGTTCCCGAACCTTTTGGAGCCACAAGCACTACATCTACATCGGCTGGCGGAACAATGCCTGTTTTCTGGTGAAAGGTAACACCGAAGCCGTGAGAGAAATAAAGTGTTTTTCCCTTGGAGAGATGCTTTAAAAGCATGGGCCAGGCGTTTATTTGCCCTGCATCGGAATATAGGAACATGATTATTTCAGCTTTTGCACAGGCCGTTTCGGGTTCAAATAAATTTTCATTTTCTTTCCAACCGTCATTCAATGCTTTTTCCCAACTGCCCGAATTTTTACGTTGCCCTACAATTACATTGAATCCGTTATCGCGCAGGTTGAGCGCCTGTGCTGGTCCCTGCACACCATAGCCAAGTACGGCAATGGTTTTGTTGTTTAATAATTTCTGTGCTTTTTCGATGCTGAAATCTGCGCGGGTAACTACTTCTTCCATTACCCCGCCAAAATTTAGTTTAGTCATTTGATTGTATATTTAGTTGATTTTGGTGTGTTGTTAATTCAATACTTCTGCTTCTTGAGGTTGTGAGGTTTCATTTACATCCAGAGCCGATGTAGTTCCCGAAAGGGTTACTGTAATACTTCCAGAGCGTGAAAATTCCAGTATTCCATACTGCTCAAGATCTTTGAACAGCGCATGGGTTTCATCGGTCGTTCCGGTTTTCTCAATCACAATAAATTGTTCCGTTACACTCAGGATTCTCGAGTGGTGACGACGGATTATTTTATCGAGATCGTGAAATGCTGCCGACCGGAGGCCGAGTTTGTACAAAGCAATTTCTTGCTGCAGAACTTCGTTTTCCTGCTGGCAGCTGGTGTTGAGAACGTCAATCTGTTTCTGAATCTGAGTGATTACATTGTGTATCATTTGTTCGTTTGCGCGAACAAATACTGTGAAACGGAATACGCCTTCTTCTTCCGATGGCGATGCGGTGATACTGTTAATATGAAGCCGCCGTCGGGTAAAAATGCAGGCAAGCCTGTTAATTATTCCGATCTGATTTTCGGTGAATACCGAAATGGCATAGTTGTTCATTTCAATTTTATTTTAGTTTTACATCAGCCACACCGGCACCACCAGGCACCATGGGGAATACATTTTCTTCCTGCATCACTGTCACTTCAAGAAAGTATGGTTCTTTTGCACGGAGCATTTTATTGAGAGCTTCATCAAGCTGTGCGCGTTGATTAATTTTATTGGTTTTCAGGCCATAGCCCTTACAAATCAGCATAAAATCAGGGTTACTCATTTCGGTAAATGAGTATCTTTTTTCGAAAAACAACTCCTGCCATTGTCTTACCATTCCCAGGTAATTGTTGTTCAGCAAAAGCACTTTAACAGGAATCTGATACTGGCGAATAACCGCCAGTTCCTGCAAAGTCATTTGAAAACCACCATCGCCGAGCACAGCAATAACTTCTTTCTGAGGAACGGCCAGTTTAGCCCCCATTGCAGCGGGAAGACCATATCCCATTGTGCCAAGTCCGCCTGAGGTGATTAGCTGACCGCCATCGTTTAAAGTATAGTAGCGGCTGCAGATCATTTGATGCTGGCCCACATCGGTTACTACGATTGCTCTTCCACCTGTTTTCTTTGCCAGCAGGTGTATTACTTCTGCCATTTTCAATTCGTTTCCATCTCCCGAAATCGCAGAATCAATTACGGTTTTTTGTTCAAGGTTTTTGCAGCGTTCAAATTCAGAAAGCCATTCCGGGTGCGCTTGATGCTTTACCAGTGGTAATAGTTTCATTAGCGCCTCTCTGGCATCAGCCACTATCGCTACGTCGGCTTTAATGATCTTATTAATTTCGGCAGGATCAATGTCGATGTGAATGACCTTTGCCTGGCGGGCATAGGTTTTTACATTGCCGGTTACTCTGTCGTCGAAACGCATGCCTACAGCGATAATTAAGTCACATTCATTTGTGAGCACATTAGGGCCGTAATTTCCATGCATTCCGAGATATCCTACATATAATGGATGATCTGCTGGCATCGCCCCCAAACCGAGTAGTGTACAGGCAACCGGGCTTCCTGTTTTTTCGGATAATAATTTTAACTCGTTACGTGCACCGGATAGCAGTACCCCCTGTCCTGCAAGTATGTAAGGTCGTTTGGCTTCATTTATTAGTGCTGCCGCTTGTTGCAGGTCGGTATCTTTGGCTGGTAATGAGGCTGTATAACTTCGAATACCCGTGCATTTTTCATATTCGAAATCGAACAACTCAAATTGCGCATCTTTGGTTATATCCACCAGCACCGGCCCCGGGCGGCCGCTCTGAGCAATGTAAAATGCTTTTGCGAGCACTGACGGAATATCAGCCGCACGGGTTACCTGGCAATTCCATTTGGTAACAGGCGAGGTGATACTGATTATGTCTGTTTCCTGAAACGCATCGGTACCAAGCAATGGAGATGCAACCTGACCGGTGATACACACCAGCGGTGTGCTGTCTATCTGAGCATCCGCAAGGCCTGTAACCAGGTTTGTGGCTCCGGGGCCGGAGGTAGCGAGGCAGACACCGGTTTTGCCATTTGCACGGGCATAACCTTCGGCCGCATGTATTGCGCCCTGTTCATGCCTCACAAGAATATGAGTAATACGATCATTGTAATCGTAAAGTGCATCATACACCGGCATAATTGCGCCGCCGGGATACCCGAATAGTATATCTGTATGTTCGGCCAGCAGGCTGAGAATAACTGCTCTGGCTCCGTTAATTTTCGTGGAAGTGCCCATTTTAATTAATATGTCTGTCCGTACTCGTCCATTTTATTGCTTTTTTTTGGGTAAGAAAAAAGCCCTTCTCAGACTCTGAGAAGGGCTTAATATATAGCCAAGCGTAATCGCTCTCAGACTCGGTCTGTGAGTGAAATAATGACAATTACAAATTGCGTATTGCTGGTTGTGTTAAGCATGAGTCAAAAGTAGAGATTCTGTTTTGTATTCCAAATTTATTTTTGTTTGATATTAGTGAGTCTGATTATTCATCTGTTACACACCCTTCTGATGCACTTTGTACTGTTTTGTAGTATTTGAGTAGTGTTCCGTTTTTTACAGGAACTTCTTTTGGGGTATAAGTAGTGCGTCTGAGTGTAAATTCTTCTTCTGACAGGTGGAGTGTAAGCGTATTATTTACAGCATCAATTGATATCAGGTCGTTGTTTTGAATCAGTGCAATAGGTCCGCCGTCCTGAGCTTCTGGAGTTATATGCCCTACAACAAGCCCGTGTGTGCCTCCCGAAAATCGCCCGTCGGTAATAAGTGCGGTTTTTTTACCAAGTCCCGCGCCCATTATTGCCGAAGTGGGTTTTAGCATTTCGGGCATTCCCGGACCGCCCTTTGGACCAGCGTATCGAATTACGATTACATTTCCTTCTTTCACTTTACCGGAGCTGATTCCCTGTATTGCATCGGTTTCGTTATCAAATACAACCGCATTGCCACAGAAAAACTCACCTTCGTTTCCGCTTATTTTGGCCACAGCGCCCTCAGGAGCAAGGTTGCCATATAATACTTGTATATGTCCGGCTGGTTTTACCGGATGTTCGGGTGTGGCAATAATTGTTTGTCCTTCGGCAAGGGGATTGGCATCGCGTAGGTTTTCCGCCACAGTTTTCCCTGTTACTGTAAGGCAATCACCATGAAGCATTCCTTTCTCAAGCATGAGCTTCATCACAGCTGGAATTCCGCCTGCGTGGTGAAGATCTTCCATCAGATATTTGCCGCTGGGTTTCAGGTCTGCGAGGCAGGGAGTGTTATTGCTTAGTCGTTGAAAATCGTCGAGATTTAGTTTTACGCCAACAGAACGAGCCATAGCAATTAAGTGTAAAACGGCATTGGTTGACCCGCCCAGTACCATCACCAGTCTTATTGCATTCTCAAATGCGCGGAAGGTCATAATATCAGAAGGGCAGATGTTTTTCTCGAGAAGTATTCGCATGTATTTTCCGGCCTCGGCACATTCGTGTTTTTTTTCGAGGCTCATAGCCGGGTTCGAAGAACTGTATGGCAAAGCCATGCCCAGTGCTTCTATTGCCGATGCCATTGTGTTGGCGGTGTACATTCCTCCGCAAGCACCTGCACCGGGGCAGGCATTGCGTATTATGGCCTTAAAATCGAAGTCGGAAATTTTCTCGCTGAATTTCTGTCCCAGTGCTTCAAATGCTGAAACGATATTCAGTTTCTCTCCGTTGTGTGAACCAGAGTGTATGGTGCCGCCGTAAACCATTATCGACGGACGGTTTAGCCTGCCCATGGCAATGAGTGAACCGGGCATGTTTTTATCGCAGCCAACTACCGCAATCACTCCATCGTACCAGTGAGCATTAACGACCGTTTCAATACTGTCGGCAATAATTTCTCTTGACACCAGAGAGTACTTCATGCCGCTGGTTCCATTGGCAATTCCATCACTTACGCCAATGGTGTTGAAAATCAGTCCCACCAGTCCATGGTCTGCAACTCCTTTCTTTACATCAAGAGCCAGGCCGTTTAAATGCATGTTGCAGGTATTGCCTTCGTATCCGGTTGATACAATGCCAACCTGTGCTTTGTCGAAATCTGCTTCCTTAAGCCCAATTCCAAAGAGCATAGCCTGTGATCCCGGTTGTGTAGGGTCTTGTGTGAGTGTGGCGCTGTATCTGTTGAGTTTGTTTGACATACGTCGCTTTATTTGGATACATAGTATTTTTCGTAAAGGCAATTTGGAGCCGATATTATGCTGTGCTTTCAGATAAGAACGTTTCGTTCTTCAGTTAATGTAACCAGCTCCTTGTACTTTTTAGCAAGCCGCGCTCCGAGTGTATCTTCCCATTTTTTTACAAATGGAATATTGTTGAGCGAATTCAAACCGGTTACCTCTACCGCAGTACCTGTAAAAAATGCACCGTCGGCATTAAATACATCTTCAGGAGTAAACAGTTTTTCCTTTAACGTAAAGCCCAGTTCTTGGCATAATTCAAACATTGTAGCACGGGTTATTCCGGGGAGTATGTTGCCTTTGGGTGGTGTGTATAATATTCCGTTCTTTTCGTAAAAGAAATTTGCACCTGATCCTTCGGCTACAAAACCATTTGGGTCAAGTAGCAATGCATCGTTGTATCCTTTTGAACGTGCTTCGCAGGTGGCTAATATTGAATTAATATAATGACCAGTAACTTTGGCTTCCACATGACAGGAATGCGGGTTCGGTCTTTGATAGCTGGAAACGCCAATATCGAGAAGTTCTGATCCTAGATATTTCCCCCATTCCCAAGCGCAGATGAATATATTTATTTCGTTTCCTTCGGTGAGTGACATATTTGGCCCGCAATACACAAGCGGACGGATGTAGGCATCACTCAGGTTGTTTTCTTTCAGCAGTTTATAGGTAATGGAGGTTAGTTCTTCTACAGTGTATGGAACATGAATATGCACTTTTGAAGCTGAATAGATTAACCGTTCATAGTGTTCCTTTACCTTGAAGATACTAGTGCCATGTGGTGTATGATAACTTCTTATCCCTTCAAATACACCGTATCCGTAATGAAGGGTTTGTGAGTAGAGGCCGGTGGTGGCTTCGGTGGCTGGCAGAAAACTGCCGTTTAAAAATACTTTGGTGTTAGGTTGGTAGTACATGTGTTTTGTGTGGTGTTGAGATATAAAAAAAGCTCCTTACTTGTTAGAGAGAAGGAGCTTCATAATGAGCAATTTTCCTCCATCTTCATTAAAGAGGGATGATATTGACAATGAAGGATGTATTTTTTGCAGGTTGCATTTTGCTTCTGGATTACTTCGGCAAACATATACGCTCCTTTGTGTAAGCACAAATAATATTTTTTATATATTAGTGCGTCTGATTAAGTAAAATTATGTCCGCTTCAAAATCTCATCCCTGCTTCTTGCTTGTTAAATCAATGACTATGTCTGAAAAAAGATATTATAAAATTTGGTCATCGAGGCATATTATAGGGAGTCAGAATAAGTATATTTCATTATTTGATGCACTCGACTCTCAGGTTGAAGAAAATGATGTGCTTTTAAAGGTTGAGTTGAAAAAGCAAAATATCAACGTCGATTATCTTTCTGCTGATAAGAATTACTTGTATCATCATATTCTTAAATCCCTTAACTCCTTTCATTCCTCAAAAAGTCTTAGTCTTGAAATAAAAGAGATTTTGATTTCAGTAGAAATCCTTTTTAGTAAAGGGATTTATGACCAATGTCTGAAATTGATTAAGCGGGCTAAGGGGCTGGCACTTTCCATAGAAAATTTTCAACTACTGCTTGATATCCTTGTCTGGGAGCGTAAATGCCTGGGGTATTCACAAGGTATAAAAGTAGCCTATCAGGCAAATAAGGAGATATCTGTTTATTCGAAGCAGGCGGTAAATCAGAAAAAGTATTCGGATATCTTTTTTCGGATAGCCTTGCTCAGGCAACGTTACAATAAAGGAGAAAAGTCGATTGTGTTTGAAAAGCTTAAGAAAATAATGGATAATCCCCTCTTGGAAAATGAGGAGAATGCACTTTCTTTTTCGGCGCTAGTGCGTTTTCATCAGATTTATTCGCTGTTTTATTTTATAAAAGACGATAAGGAAAAAGAACTCGTACATACACTTCGACTGATTGATTTAATAGACAGTAATGAAATCTACTGGAATGAAAATCCGCTTGATTATGTTACGATATACAGTCGTCTCCTTGCATTGAAAAGAGGTAAAGGACGTAAAGAAATAGAAGCTGATTTGCGGAAGATGCGTGCATTTCCTGATCGTGTGAAAATTTCGAGACAAACAATAATCGACAGGGTTTTTGTGTACTCATCCATGTCTGAACTGGCTATGCTTATTGAACATAAAGACTTTTCATCTGGTTATGTCTTAATAAAAGGGATTGCCCTCCAACTTGAAAAAATTGCCACGCCTATGGAGAAAGGCTATTACATTTCGATGTACTATATGTTTGGATATATATGTTTTGCTATGGGTAAGTTTCACGAGTCACTAAAATATTTTAATCACGTGATTAATAGCTTTAAAGAAGATCAGCGACCAGATATTTATTATCAGGCTAAGTTGCTTGGTATGCTCAATCAATATGAGTTGGGCAATTATGAGTTGCTGGGTTATCAGTATAATTCTGTCTATAATTTTTACAGGAAAAGAAGAAGGTTGTATGAGACAGAGAAAGTGGTTCTTGGTTTTTTAAAGCAAGCCGAAGGAGCGCATCTCAATCATACAATTCAACACTTACTCACGGAGCTTCACAAGAGTCTGAATGAAATAGCTGTTAATAGTTTTGAGCGTAATGCATTGAATTTATTTGACTTTACTTTTTGGGCACAAGCACGAATAAAGGGCAAAACAATGAATGAATTTTCAGGACAACGTATCAGGCAATAGTTGTTTGTATTACTTGAGATGCAGGACAAACATTTCATTTATACTGAAATACCCAGCACCAGTACATCATCAACCTGCTGTAAATTACCTTTCCACTTGTTAAAGGTGTTTGCAATGATGGTTTGCTGTTCGTTCATGGGTAACTTGTGCAGATTGATCAGTAATTCGTGGAAGCGTTTTACCATGAATTTTTTCCCGCGTTCACCACCAAACTGATCGGCATAGCCATCGGTGCTGAGATAAATGCAGTCGTTCGGTTCGAGAATAAGCGTGTGTGAAACAAATGCCGGGGGCAATGCATGCATATCGCCGGCAATGGCTCGTTTAACCGGTTTTATTTCATGTAATGAGCTGTTGCGGATATACCAGAGTGCGCGGTTAGCACCGGCATACTGCAGGTTATTTTGTTTGTCGATGACAATGAGGGCCAAATCCATGCCGTCTTTCGTTTCGCCCACGGAGTCCTGCTTGAGTGCATGTCGCACGCCGTTGTGTAGATGTTCCAGTATTTCGTGCGGTTGTGTGAGTCCGCGTTCAACGATTAGATGGTTGAGCAATGTATTTCCAATCATGCTCATAAATGCACCCGGCACACCATGTCCTGTGCAATCTACACATGCCAGAAATTTCAGTCCCTGATGTTCAGCACACCAGTAGAAGTCGCCGCTTACAATATCCTGTGGCTGATAAAACACAAAGAAACTGCCGAAGAGTTTTTGCATATCGCTTTCGAGCGGGAGAATGGCGCTTTGTATGCGACGTGCATAATGGATGCTGTCGCGGATATCGGTATATGCGGTTTCGAGTTCGGCCTTTTGTGTTTCTACTAGTTTTTTCTGCTGTTGTACTTCGGTGGTTCGTTGTTGTATCACTTGCTCAAGCCGCTGTTTTTGTTTACGTAAGCGTGCGGCACTTAATTTAGCTGTAAGTGTGATAAGCACACCCAAAATAAATATGTAGCCTGCATAAGCCCATCCGGTGCGATACCAGGGCGGAAGAATGACAAAATGAAAGACTGCATTTTCTGATACGTTTCCGGTTACTGAAATGGCCTGTACGCTAAATGTGTAATTGCCTTCAGGCAGGTTGGTGTATGATTTAAAGGTAAGCGAACCTGTATTGAACCACGCTGTATCAAAGCCTTCGAGCTTACATCTGAAACTCATTTCTGATACAAACTCAATGCAGGGCGATGAAAAGTGAAACGTAATATCACGGAGTGAATAGCTGATTGGGGTTGAAAAGCTATAGTTGCTGAGCGTGATATTGGAACGCAGTATTGAGTCTTTGCCCGCAATTACCTTGCGCACCATAGCTACAAAAGGCTTTCCGGAGGCCGGCATCGTATTGTGATGCCTTATTGACATGATAGTGGTGGCAGAAACCGTCCAGATATAGTTTGATGTAAGCAGCGACTGGTTAATGGCCGACTTGTCGGGCATATTCGTAAGCTGATAAGGCAAGTAACGCACCGTATTACCAAAATTTCCAAATAATATTTCCGGTTTGTTATCAAGCGGTTCCAGCAAAAGTCCGGGATCTGCAGGTGGTGATATGCGCAGGCCGGTGTTTGTGTAAAACTTTGAAAAGATATCAGCCGCATTCGTAAAGCAAACAGCGTTTCGGCCATTGTCTTTGGCTGGCTGGTAGCGAATAGCACTGTGGTTGTGTATATAGTATATGCTGTCGTTAATAATTACAGGGTAAAAGTCGTTTTCCGGAAATCCGTTTTGTTGCCCGTATTTACGTATCTGTATTGTGTTTGATTTCAGATTGAGCTCGATGCGGAGACCTTGCTTAAATCGGTTTGCTCCCCAGATTACATAGTTTTCATTCGATGTGCTGATTTGCTGTGGTGAGGAAACACGGATTATTTCTTCTGCATCAAGATTGAATTGATGAATTACACTGTATTGTCCGGCATCGTTACATTCCACAAGGCTAATGCTCCCTTTTTCAAAAGCGATATAGCTTTTGTCTTTTCCCGGTATGTTTCGCAGGCAATTGGTATAGGAGTGTGTAATGTATTGTGGTTGTTGATTACGAATGAGAATAAGTCCGGCACTTGTACACAGTAACAGATCTTTTTCTGCGGGTAAAATTTCCCAGATTTCTGTTTGAAGATTTGCTATTTTCTGAAAGGAAAGTGGAGAATATCCGCTCTCCGGTTCACGTGCTGCGTAAAGTCCTTCGGTGGTACTGAAGTAGAGCACGCTGTCGGCATAGCCAAGAGAAATGAGACTTCCTTCGAATCCCGCCTGTGAATTGAAAATGCGAATGGGCGAATTGAAGGTAATACGGCTTATACCGTAATTATGAGTGGCCCAGATATTTTTGTAATTATCGGTAAATACGGATGAAACTGTTTCGTCGCTGAGTCCTGATTTTTTATTGACAATTGAAATAATTTTTCCGGAGGTGGTGTAGAACGCAATGCCGCTTCGGCTGCACACGGCAATGCTTGAGTCGTTGGCATAAATGCAGCCGAGTACACCTGCACGCATTAGAAATTCATCGTTTATGCAAGGAATGGTATCCAGTGTTTTCCGGGCGGGCGAATAGCGCATAAAACCATGATCACCGGTGAGCAAAAGCAGGGTGCCGTTTTTTTCACTAAGCATACCCATCAGGCGTTCGGTGGCAAAACGTTCGCAACCCGCTACCGGCCATATCCGGTTACCCGAAACTTCCATTAGTCCCACATTGCGCTGCCGTACATACAGTTTTTCGTTAACCGTAAAGGAAAGGGCGAATGTATTGACTCCGGCCTCAATAATTTGGGTAATCTTTTTATCCTTTACCTGAAAAATGCGTTCCGCAGACTGAAAATATATAGCTCCGCCGGCCGCATTTACTTTCCATACATCGGTAAACGCTTTTTGTTTCTCAGGCAACCCTTTACAAAGGGATTCATACACAAAATTGCCGCCGGTATTTCGCCTCAGGTAACCAAAATCTCCCACTGAAGCTATATACACCACATCATTCACTTCGTCGTAATACAAGTTACGGCATGCCGCACCCGGTTTTACAGCAATATGATCCCAGTTTTGCCCGTCGAAACAAAATACTTCTGATGTCCCGCCGAAAAACATAAGCCCGTGCTTATCCTGTACAGTATGCCATACCTGATCAAATCCGTTGTACGCTGCCGGTAAATGATTTTCTATATAGTAGCCATGATGCTGCGCGATGAGGCGATCCGGCAAAAGTAGCCTTACGAGACAAACAAGAATCAAAAGAAAAAATCTTCCTGACATAACCTGCGGAGTAACACAGGAAAGTTAAACAGTCTTTTGCAACCAAAAAAGAATATTCAAAAAAAACTGACTGATGGAGTGTGTGTTATATTCGATTTTTGTGTGATTTGTATTCGTTCTGTAAAAATACGGCCAGAGTGTTGTTATCTGCTTTTGCTTTTAGCCATTGTGAAATTTGAAGGTAGTCGTTTTCGTAAGGGTTTTTCAGTTCTGCCAGTTTCTTTATATACATATTGCATAGCTCGCTTACTTTTTCCTGATTTTTGCTGTAGTATTTACATACACTATTTATTGCCTCAAATTCTAATTCATCAAATTCCTGATGATCGCCTTTTTTGTGAAGCAGCGCTTTGTAGTTCTCAAGCGCGTAACTTGCATAGTCAGTATCCTTTTTTTCAATATGTACTAGTATGTTCAATAAGATAGTTCGGAAATAAATTAACTGATTTCTAAATTGTTTATTATTAATAATCTGATTTGTCATTTTGAGGCATAATTTATAATTCCCCGAAACGAATGAAGAGAAGGCAATACTGTGGAATAGATTCATTTTCCGCGCCGGGTTGGTAGAGTTTTTTGAATTGCGGGTTATGTGTTTTGAAGCGTCTTCCAGAATTTGATTCGTATTATCCAAATCGCCCTTCTTTGATAAACAGGCGAGCATTTGAGTATAGTAGTAGTCTCTTATAATTTCACGCGCAAAATCATTATTTATCTCCGGATAGTCATTTTCTAACATAAGTAGTTTGTTAGCCATTGAAGCAGCTTCATCATACATTTTTTCCTGTATAAGTGAAACTGTTTGATTTTGTAAAGAAGCAATGTAGTGAGTTGGATAAACAGAAATCAGATGTGGTTGTTTTTGGAAAAAATCGAAGAGTTCATTTTGAACAATTTTTAGTTCATCGATATTTCCTCCACTTAAGAATTCCATCTGTTTAATTAGTAAAATGCTAAGTCTTTTTCGTGAAGAATAATTTGTCGTTTCATTTTCGAATTGCTTTATTCTATCGAATAAGTGCACGTATTCAGAATTTCCGGTATTTGAAACTCTGTTTATTTGTGAGGAAATTAAGAATGATAATTTTCGTCCGATAATATCTATTTCAATCTGATCGCGAAGTAATTTAGAATGATAATCGAGTTCATCCAGTTTGCGGTCGTAATAACTGGATACTTGGTGACTGGGTATTTCTTTAATTTCAATTATCATCTCCCACAAAATAATATCAATCAGATAAAAACTCAAGTCGTATTTTTCTGCAATTTTCCGTGCTCTTCTGATTAATTTTCCTGAATGTTCCACCAGATTCTTTGTAAGAAGAATTTCCGCTCTTTGGATTAAATCCAACACCAAAGCTGGGTTTGATGATTCAGAGTGGTAGGATTTTAGTGATTTAGTGATTAGTTCGTACAGGTAATTTTTTACGCGTGAAAGGTTGTTTACAAATTCAGTGTGCTCCAATTGTATCCGGAGCTTTTTTTCATCATAAACCTTGAGCTTGCAGAGCGCGTCAAACAAAACAACATAATTATTATCCCGGCTATTGATATGAATTCTTGCGTACTTTTTGAAATATTGCTTCTCATTTTTACTCAATGATTGAACAAGTTCATAAAGTTCGTCTGAGGGAAGTTTATTATTCATTTTTGAACTGTTTTGTTGCTGAATGAGATGCTTAAACTACGCCACGGCATAATTAATTAAGTATTTCTTCTGTTTTTCAAAACCTGATAAAATGAATTCCCTTCGATAGCACATGTAATCCAGTCAAGTAGAATTCTTTTATTAATTATTCTTGTCTGATGAAAAGTGTCGGGTGTGCTTTTTGTAAGTAACAGGTTTTTTATTTCAGCAAGAAGTTCGTTTGCATCGGTTTGGGTTACAATTTCATTTTTTGTATGATTGACGTAGTGTAATACTTCATTAAAGTATCCCATCTTTTCAGTGTTTTTAATTATTCTGATAATCTGTTTGATTGTACTTTTCAGATAATCATAATTTCCCAAGTGATAGTGATTCATGAAATTCAGAACCAACATGTCATAATGTGCTAAATGGTTGATATTGGACTTATCATTAAGCAGGTTATTAATTATTTTATTGCATTGTCTGTATTTTTCATGTACAAAAAGGTGGTAGGCCAGACTAACACTCAGGTAAGCCAGCAATAGCTGATCTCCATTATGATTGATTTCAAATTCATAATGCTGTTGCGCTTTCTCAAACTCAGAATGTGCTAATTCCATTCTTCCCGATTGAATTGTTGAAAGTAAAAGAACGGCATAGTAAAACGATATCACTTTTCTTGATGAACTATGTGTTGGAAGAAAATTCTGTTCTATATATTCTTGCCTCAATTGTTCAAGTCGTTTAAAGCCCTCGTCGTATCGCTCATCTCTCATCAGAATACTTGAAAGATTTAGCAGGGAGTTGCAGTATTCTGCCGCAAACACTTTGCGTAAATGTGTGTCTGATTCTATCAGCTGAATTATTATTTCTAGATCAGAAATCAGTGTGGCAGTGTTTTTTTCATTTTCAGAAAAAAAATGTCTTATCAGATGACTATAGATTTTATTTTTAATTGAAAGCTTAGAATAACTATCCTCCGCTAGCAGCTTGTTTGTCTTTACAGCATTAATGTACGCCTCATGTTTCGTATCTCCCGAATTGTAACTGTGTGAAATTGATAGGTATAGAAGGATATTTTTAAACTCTTCCTGAATACTTAGTTCATTTATCTGTGCAATGGTATGATCATGTAGTTTATTGATGTTCGTTTTAGTATGCTGATTACGTGTGAAGTTGTATTCCAGCTTTTTTTCTGCCTGATTTATTTCAATATGTCCTAACGGGATATCATAGCTCTGTGCAATTATTCTGGCCTTTTGAATGAATTTTTTACTTTGCTCAGAAAGTGCCCTGTCCATAAGCATTTCAGCCCGAAATAGATTTTCCTTTATTTGGTATTCCGGCGATTGTGGTGCGGATATACTACGTAGTGATTTAAGAATGAGTTCGTAGAGATAGTTTTTTAAACGAGGTAAGTTTTTTATCAGATTTTTATTGTTGATTCTTTTCTTTAGTTTAATTTCATCATACACGCTCATCTTACTAATCTCATCGAATAAAAGAAAATAGTTTACGGTATCTTTCTGTATATGTCTCTGGGCATATTTTTTGAAGTGACTTTTCTCAATCTTATTCATTGAGTGAATTAGTTCAAATAAATCATCCTTCTGCATATTGTGAAGAGTTTAATTGAGCCAAATATATTTTTTTGCGATTTATCTTTTGTGCAGAGTGATGTATTCTTTTCAACGAGGTGTAAATTCAATTACGCTTATTTGTATTCGGGTTCCTTGTATTCGTTGATTTTTTATTGGTGGGTGATGTATGATGAGATAATCTATGACTACCATTAAATGAGAGAATTGTTCAATATATGTTTTTTGATGGTTATGTAGATTTACTGTAAGTGTGATTTTAGGAACATATTGCTATTTGTTAAAATCTTGAATATCAATACTATATGTGTTTATTTGTTCTGTTCGACTTGTAATTCTTAATCCATTTTGGCTCAATATTTTCCCTGCAAAAATTTGTTTGCGATGAGTCGAAAAATACTTTTGCCACGACTCACACATCTTCACACAACTCACTCCCATGCAAAGGAAATATTTCTTCCTCATCTTGCTGTTTTTAGGCCTTACCGGACTTAAGGCGCAAGTAGCTCCCTATTGCTTTACTCAATCAACAGCTACCTACAGTGCGATAACTGGTGGTTCTGTATTGGGTACAATTGCCAACGATGATGATGCCTTTACGGCATTGAACATTGGGTTTACATTCAACTTTAAGGGTGTTAATTACACACAGTTTTGTGTAAACACCAATGGCTATCTTATTATGGGGCCCACTGAAAACGGGGCTTCCTATAATCCGATTTCTTTTGCAAATGATGATTATGTTATCTCCGGTTTGGGCACTGACCTTGCGGCTCAGACCGGTTCGGTGCTTCGCTACCAGACTACAGGTACGTCTCCTAATCGGATACTTACTGTGCAGTGGCTCAATTACTCTACTTTTGGCAATGCTGATAATATTAACTTTCAAATCCGACTGCTTGAAGGATCAAACAATATTCAGTTTAATTATGGTTCTTTTACGCTTGATCCGCTAACATTTGCTGCTGCAGAAGTAGGATTGCGTGGTGTAACAGCCAATCTCGATGATTTCAATAATGTTTATGTGGAGAACACCGTTAATACGTGGGCTACACCTGTTATTTTGGGCAATGATCTTTATGCATCATGCGGTATTGAGGCGCCGACCTTTCGGCCTTCTTCAGGTTTACGATATCAATGGGCGCCCTCAACTTTAACCAATGTTGTAACGCCGGTAAGTGCTTGTCCCGGTTCTTCGGTAACATTGAATGCTACCGCATCAAGCGGCACAATAAACTGGTATTCTACAGCTACCAGCACTACGATACTTGGTTCGGGTGCCACATATACTACTCCTGTTATCAATGGATCCGATACCTTTTTCGTGGCAATGAACGGTTGCAATACACAACGTGTTCCCGTATATGTGGATATAAGCGGTGAATTGTCTTCACGTTTTGCGTTTACACAAAACAGCTCCACATATGCTGCAATAACTGGTGGAACCGTACTTGGTACTACTGCAAACGATACAAACTATTTTAACGCATTGCCCATTGGCTTTACCTTTAATTACCGCGGAACTAACTACACACAATTCTGTGCAGCTACAGACGGTTACATTTCGCTCGGAGCCACTACCACCACTTTTTCTACTGCGCCTGTTACTTTTCCGGTTGATGACAATGTTATTTCTGCGTTAGGAGGGGATCTGGCAGGCCAGGCAGGATCTGTATTACGTTATCAAACTACGGGTACTTCACCCAATCGTGTATTAACTATACAGTGGTCAAACTATCGTTTTGCGGGTGGTACCGGCATGAATTATAACTTCCAAATTAAGTTATTTGAGACAACCAACGTAATTCAGATCATTTACGGTGCATTTACTCAACCTGCCGGCGCGTTTAATTTTTTTGAAGTAGGTCTTGTTGGCGATACCACAGGCGCATTCCATGATTTTCTTGGCCGTACTGTGTTGGAGACAGTACATACATGGGCAACCTCAGCAAATGCGAATACACTTTTTGATGTGTTTGCGGAGATTAATGAGAATACCTTTAAACCCGCTTCCGGTCAGCGTTATATTTATACACCTTACCAGATTAATACCACCACCCCGGCATCCCGTTGTGGTGCAGGAACAGTAACGCTAAGTGCGACTTCAAATGCATCAACTATACAATGGTTTAGCTCGGCTACAGGAGGCACTCCGCTTTTCACAGGTGCTTCTTTTACCACACCCTCTATTTCTACAACCACCACTTATTATGTAAGTGCAATAGGAGCTAGTTGTCAGATATTGCCAAGAATTCCGGTAATTGCTACGATAAACCCACTTCCTACAGTAACTGCTTCGGCCAGCACAACCAGCATTTGCGCAGGCGGCAGCACCACACTCACCGCAAGCGGCGCCAGCACATACACATGGAATCCCGGTAACCTGAGTGGTGCTTCGGTAACTGTATCGCCCACGGCTACGACCACATACACGGTAACCGGAACATCGGCTGCGGGTTGTACAGGTACATCAAATCTTACGGTTACAGTAAATGCATTGCCCACTGTAACGGCCACGGCCAG